>CAYYLI010000008.1:7490-17786 GCA_964472595.1 uncultured Gammaproteobacteria bacterium
GTTATTATTCCTGAAGTTCTTCGACCTTTTATTCCAGGAAATTTAGAAATAATTAAGAAAAATTAAGACATGAAAATATTTTTATTAATAATTTTTTATTCTTTTTATTTACTTTTCCCATTAATTATATTTTTTATCTGGAAGCTATACCGACAAAAGAAAAAATCTATTGAAATAATATTTTTAATAATAATTTCTTTAATACTTTTGTGGGCTAGATTTATTGAACCAAGCACTCTGGCTTTAAAAAAATATAATTTTTCCGTTGCGATTGAAAATTCTGATTCAGGGGAAAATTTAGAAAAAAATAATCTAAAAGTTGTTGTTTTTTCTGATATTCACGCTGGAGTTTTTACCAGTCAAAAAACAATTCAAAAAATAGTTAAAAAAATAAACAAACTTGAAGCTGATTTAGTTTTAATTCCAGGAGATTTTGTTTATTTCTCTGAAGCAAAAAATTTAAAAAAATATTTAGGTGAATTAGAAAAAATTGAAGCACCAACTTTAGCAGTTTTAGGAAATCATGATTATGGGAAAAAAGAAAAAGACTTATCACGTGATATTTCCTCAGCCCTAGAATCAAGTGGTGTTTTAATGCTTGATAATAAAGTTAAAAAGTTATTTATAAATAATAAGGAAATAGAAATAATTGGCTTGGCCGACATTTGGACAGCTGAACCTAATTACAATATTTTAAATGAAGTATCAGATAGTTCTGATTTAAGTTTAATTTTAGCTCACAACCCTGATACGGCCTATGAAATATTAGAGAAAAATCCCGAAGCCAGCAAGGCTGATTTAATGATATCTGGGCACACTCACGCTGGTCAAATTAGAATTCCTTTATTATATAAATATATAATTCCTACCAAAAACAGTTTTGATAAGGGTTTTTATAATATCTCTGGTCAAAACGTTTTTATTACAGCTGGGGTGGGGAGTTCTGGATTACCAATGCGATTATTTAATTTCCCAGAAATTAGCCTGCTTAGCATTGACTTTTAATGATTTTTGTGTTAGATTAAAATATTAGAAAAAACAAAGTAAAGAGTATAAAAATGAGAAAAAAACTTATTAAAACAAGCTTACTTATTATATTTTTATCAGTGTTTTTGATTTCTTCAAGATCATCAGCTTTAAATACTAAAAACGAGTATCCCAAAGTAGCTAACTACTTCCTCAAATGGACAATTGAGGACTACGAAGTAGCTGAGTTAGCCAAATGGGATCTTTTAGTTTTAGACATGGAAGTGCAAGAAAACAGTCGAGAAAACCTAAAAAAAATACGTCAACTAAATCCTAATGTTATTATTTTAGCTTACATAACCTCGCAAGAGGCCAACGCTGATATTTATAATAGTGAATGGAGCGCTAATGCCACCTTGAGAAAAAGATTACTTAATAATATTAGTGATGGCTGGTGGTTAAAAAACGACGCTAGTTCTCGTATTAGTTTTTGGCCCGGAACTTTTATGTTAAATTTAAGTGACGGTGCTAAAGCTAATTCTCAAGGAAAAAGATGGAATGATTATTTGCCAGAGTTCGTTAAAAATGAAATTATTTCAACTGGTCTTTGGGATGGTGTAATGTATGATAATATCTGGGGAGATATTATGTGGGTTAATGGAAAAATTAGTATTGATAATAGCGGACAAGTTAGATCTATCAATGAAACAAATACTGCTTGGGCCAATGGTACAAAAAAAATGCTACAAAAAACTAGACAGCTTTTAGGAAATAATTATTTAATTTTAGGTAATGGTAAAGTTTATTCTGGATATCAAGATGTTTTGAATGGAGTTTTATTTGAAAGTTTTCCTGCCGACTGGGAAAGTAATGGGGAATGGGGTGGAATTTTATCAACTTATTCCAATATCCAAAAATCCAATCAAAACCCTCAGGTAACAATTGTAAATTCCTATGACAGCAACAGAAATAATTATCAAAAAGTTCGTTTTGGTTTGGGTAGTACTATGTTAGGAAACAGTGGTTATTTTAGTTTTGATTTTGGTTCCAGCGACCATAGCCAAACTTGGTGGTACGATGAGTATGATGTGAGTTTGGGAAAAGCTAAATCAGCTCCTTATAATCTATTAGACAAAACTAGCTCTAATTATAAAAAAGGATTATGGCGACGTGATTTTGAAAAAGGAATTGTGCTTGTTAATTCAACCGACAAGGAGCAAACCTACATTTTTAAAAATGAGGAATTTGAAAAAATAAATGGCAGTCAGGATCGTAGCGTTAATAATGGCTCTGTAATTAATTTTATAAAAATAAAAGCTAATGATGGAGTAATATTATTTAAAAAAGATTCCATTGTTAGTACTATCAAAAATAATAGTTTTAATAATGGTGATTTTGTTCGTGTCTTTGACCAAGAGGGCCGACAAAGTCGTAGTGGATTTTTTGCCTACCTTGACGCCTATCCAGCTAACTCTCAAATTTTAATTAGCGATATTGATGATGATGGGCAAGACGAAACCCTAGTTAACAGCAAGGGAATTATTAGTATTTATAAAAATGGGGCAAAAATTAAAGAATTTAAACCTTATGACGGATTATTTAAAGGAGAAATTTCTTTTGCTGTAGCTGATTTAAATGGAGATAATACCAAAGAAATAATTACTGGAGCTGGGCAAGGTGGAGGTCCTCATGTTCGCATTTTTAGTAAAGATGGCAAATTACTAAACGGTGGGTTTTTTGCTTATGATCAAAAATTTCGAGGTGGAGTTAGAGTGGCTGTTATGGATTTAGATGGTGACGGCCATAAAGAAATAGTTACTGCCGCTGGTTTGGGTGGTGGACCACACATTAGAGTTTTTACCAAAGAAGGAAAATCGCTCACTGGCGGATTTTTTGCTTATGATAAAAATTTTAAAGGCGGCGTATCAATTACCACTGGAGATATTAATGGAGATGGGGAAAAAGAAATTATTACTGCTCCCGGAAAAGGCTCTAAACCAGAGATTAAAATATTTACCAAGGATGGAAAATTTTTGAAATCATTTTTGGCTTATGAAAGTAGCTTTACTTCTGGCGTTCGAGTAATGAGTGACGACTTGGACACTAATAATATTTATGAAATTCTAACAGGGTCTATTAGTTTTTAATTGCTTTTTAGCTCTAAATTTACTATAATTATTAGTAATATAAATAAAAAAATATGGAAAACAATAACAATAACATAATCGTTGAGTCGAACAAAAATTCTTCCTCAGCGGTTAGTATCACTCCGGATAAGCTTGAGGTTAAAAAGCACGGAAGCTTGGTTATCGGCACCCTAAATTTAGCTCTAAACCCACTAAAAAAACGCAATGAGCTTTATTATCGCGGTAATCCTTGGTATTTGATAGTAGATATTATTTTACTGATGTTAATAGCCGGACTAGCCATCTTTATTCTTTCTAATAATAATTGGGGTCCAGCTAAAAGAATTGATGTTTCTGTCAGTACTAATACTGAAAATATTTCTTCTGGCTCTTTGGTTTCTTTTGACCTAAGTTATAGATCGTATATAGAAGCTACTAATACTATGCTTTATATATCTCTGCCTGATAATTTTGTGATTGAATCAACTCAACCTGCCAATCTTTTTATAGCTGAAAAAAATGCCTTTAATTTAGGCCACATTGAAGATGGCATGCATGGAAAAATAAAAATAAATGGACTGGTTTGGAGCGACACAGCGCAACAAAAAATTAATTTCAATTTTAAATGCTCTGCTTGTGGTAAAAATGGAGTTAACAACACTATAATATTTGATATTGCTCAAAAAGCTTTAGACGTTGATATAAAAATGGATGAAAAGATATATGCCAATAGTGATTTTACAAGCAAAATTAATCTGAAAAATAATACTAATAATAATATTAAAGACGTTATTATTGATTTGGGCCCAGACCTAGAAATCGAAAGAAGTGATAAAAAAATTAGCGATAACAAAATAATTGTTGAAGAAATTAAAGCCGGAGAACAACTAGAATTTAGTTTTGAGGCTATGCCTAAAAAAGAAGATTTTATAAATATTTTACCTAAAATTGATTTAAGTATTAATGAAAATAAATTTTCTTTTATCTCGGAAGAAAAAAATATCGAAATTAAACAACCAGATCTAACATTAGAATTAAAAAGTGATGGCAAAGGTATTGATGTTGGGGAAAGAGTTAAATATGTTTTAAGCTATAACAACAAAGGAGAATTAGCAAAAAACATAAATATAGACTTGTCCTCTAGCAACCCAAATTTTTTCCCAAAATCAATTATTGTCTCCAATTTGAAAAATGGTATTAAACTGCAAAAAAATATTTTAACTATAGATACTTTAAATACTAATGACTCTGGTCAAATTGAAGTTGAGGTTATTTATGATCGTCGTCAATTTTTATCTAATCAAGAAATAGCACTAAAAGCAAAAACAACCTATGAATCATCCAATCAACAATTAAAACATGTTTTTTTATCCAATAAAAATAAAGTTAATTCTCAAATTTCAGCCTCAGCCACTGCCTACTATTACAGCCCTCAAGGAGATCAATTAGGCGTTGGGCCACTGCCACCAGCGGTTGATATGGCCACTAAATATTGGGTTTTCTTGCAGTTGAATGTTTTAGGTAATAGTTTAAATAATTTTTCCCTAAGTGCTGAACTGCCAGATAATGTCTATTTTTCTGATAATAAAAGAGTTTTAAACGGAGATTTAATGTACGGAGAAATAGGGAAGAGATTAATTTGGAAAATGGATGCTGTTAGCGGAACAGCTAACAAATATAGGGCTGACTTTGAAATCACCCTTATTCCCGGACAACAGGATTTGGGAAATATTTTAAACTTACTAGAAAATATTGAAGTAATTGCCAAGGATGAATTTACTGGAAAAGATGTTTATATCCAACTACCAAATGTCACTACTAATTTAAAAAGTGATCGACTTTCTTCTGGAAAAGGTAGAGTTGTAAATTTTTAATAAACTATGATAGATCTACTTAGAAAAATAATTAAAGCCAAATATCAAACATTGAATACAGTTGAAATTATTCAAAATAATATTTTGCATAATTTGGAATATCTTTCCTCTCTGCAAAAACAAGCTGAGATTTTTCCGGTTTTAAAATCAAATGCCTACGGCCACGGACTAAAGGAGATCTGTCAAATTTTAAATAAGAGCCAGGTTAAAATGGTGGCAGTTGATTCTTTTCCTGAAGCTCAAGTAGCTTACAAATATTTTAAAAAAAAGGTTTTATTTCTAAATGAAATGCCGGAAAAAGTTTATACCTACACCAAAAAAGAACGTAGTGAATTTGTGGTCTACAATTTAGAAACTTTAAAGTATCTTTCACGTTTTGGTAAAAAAGCCAAAATTCATCTCTTTCTAAATACTGGTATGAACAGAGAGGGAATTTCTGATTTAAAAATTTTTTTAGAAAAGGGTATTAAGTATATAGAAAAGGTTGAAGTTGTTGGTTTTTGCTCACACCTAGCCGAATCTGAAATTGAAGACAGTACTATGAATAGAATGCAAGAGGAAAAGTTTATGGAAGGTTTAGAGTTGTTACATGAATACAAGATATTTCCTAAATGGGTGCACCTAGGAAACTCTGGTGGTGTTTTTATATTAAATAACCCAGCTCTAACGGCTTTTAGACCTGGTCTAGCTTTCTATGGCTATTCACCTTTTTCCGAAAATAATAAGTATAATAATTTAGCAAAAAATAATCTAAAACCAGCCCTGAGAATATTTTCAACTATTGTTTCTGTGCAAAAGATTAAAGCAGGGGAAAAGGTTTCTTATTCTTCTAGCTTTCAATCTAACTCTGACTTAAATTCAGCCGTTATTCCTTTTGGTTATTTTGAAGGATTAAATAGAAAATTATCAAATCGAGCCAAGTTTTTAGTAAAAGAAAATGACTCTGAGATGTTTTGGGCTAAAATTTTAGGTAACGTCTGTATGAATATGACCTGTATTGATTGTGGCCAAAGAAGTGTTGAATCTTTACTAAAAACAAAAGTTCAAATTATTTCAGAATTGAACGATATGGATAATTCTGTTAAAAAAATATCAGAACTGGCTGAAATAATCCCTTATGAATTTTTAGTAAAAATAAATAATTCAATTCATCGAAAAATAATATGAAAGACAGACTAAAAAGACAAAGTTTCAATCATCGAAATAAAAAAAGTTTTTCTAGCTCGTTTAGAGCTCCAAAAAAAGAAAATAAATTTAAAATTTTTATAATTATAGCTCTATCAAGTATTGCTATTATTCTTTTATTATTATTTTATTTTATTTTTATCTCTGGCTTTTTTAATATAAGAGATATTAAGATTGAAAATGCTAATGGAAAGACGGAAAAACTTCAGGCCATAGTGGAGGGGCAAATAGACGGGGGAGGCGGTCTTTTCTCTCAAAAAAATATAATAATTTTTAATAAAAATAAACTTTCGAAGAGTTTGGCTGAATTTAATTTTGCTAATTTTTCACTAAAAAAGAATATTTGGCAACGTCACCTAATTTTAAAAGTTAGCGAAAGGGAAGAGGCTTTGATATATCTAGAATCTGACGTTTATTATTTTTTAGACAAATCTGCCAATGTTGTTAAAATGCAAAAATCTTGTGATCAAACAAAAGTTAAGGAGGTAATAAACGCCTCCAGCACAGCCAGCTCTACTGCTAGTACTACAAACGAAGTCTTAGTTGAAACATCAATTGATGACACTGACTGCTTGAAGCTTGATGATAAATTTAAGCAAGAAAACTTTTTACCATTTATAGAAAATATATCACCTAGCAAAAAAATTAGTGAAAATCAAAAATACGCCAAGCTGGATGAAGAATATCTATCTTTTGTTTTTAAACTGTATACCGATTTAAATAATAGTTCTGAGTTTGGTTTTAAAAAAATAGTTCTAGATGAAGAATACAACACCATCAAGGTCAAATTAAATAATAATTTAGACATTTATTTAAGCCTCAAAAATGACTACCAAGAACAAATGTCCAAATTCTTCACCGTGAGTCGAGAAAGAGCCTCAGAATTGAGTGGTAAAAAGTATATTGATCTACGTTATGGTGATAAAATTTTCTATTATTAATCCAAATTATATAATAATTAAATAATAAAAATATGGGAGAAGGAACTTTTAAATTTATCTTTGGTCTAGCAGTATTCATGTTTTGTTTAGTAACGATTGGAGTCTTTCTAATTATTCTAAAAATTTTACTTTTATTTACTCCAGAGATACACCTAATGGGTCTTTATATCAGATAAAGACTAAAAGGGGCTCATTTAGAGCCTCTTTACATTATTAGTATTATTATATATAGTATAGATATAAGGTTAATTAATATACATAATGAGAAGTAAGATATAATAAATAAAATAGCTCTCTTTCAGGCTAGTATCTATAACGTAAACAAAATTGAGCTCTTCCAAAAACATCCCCTATCTCATTTATATATTATTTTAATTAACTTATAATATTATTTATATTTTACTTTTTAACTTTAAAATTTAAAAATCTTCCGGTATGTTTGGACATCTTCAATTTTAAATTTTAACCTTGTTTTTAGGCCCTAATATAAATTAAACCCTTAATGCCCCATTTATAGCTCTTTTCCCTGTTATTTACACTATTTTAAGCCCATATTTAGCCTATTTTAGCTGAATTTAAGTAAAATGAATAAATACTTAAATATACTTAAAAAAGCTCAAATAAGGCCATTTTAGGCCAAATTTAACAGTATTTATACTAATATTTATCTAAACTATATATATGATTGATAAAAATAAGCCTATTGTTAAACACTTGACTGATTTTATAAATTATTGTGAGATTGAAAAAGGTCTAGCAAATAAGACCCAGGAAAACTATTCCCGTTTTTTAGGTGATTTTTTTGCTTGGTTGAAGGATAATAAGATGGAGAATTTAAAACCAGCCGACTTAAATGAAGAGCATATCTGGCGTTACCGTCTTTATCTTTCTCGCAACAAAAGTATTCGCACTAAAACCGAATTAAAAAAAGTTAGCCAAAACCTTTACCTTATAGCTCTGCGCTCTCTTTTAGAATATTTTAGTGAAAAAAGTATTAATTCCCTGCCACCTAATAAAATAAAACTAGCTAAAGCTAGTGGCGATCGAGAAATAAATTTTTTAAATTTAAAACAAGTTGAAAATTTATTACTAGCCCCGGATATCTCTACTAAAAGCGGTCTGAGAGATAGAGCAATGCTTGAAGTTTTGTTCTCCACCGGCCTTCGTGTGGCTGAGCTTCGCTCACTTAATCGAGACCAATTTAAAATTGATAAAAAAACGGATGATTTAGAGGTTGTTATTGTCGGAAAAGGTTCAAAAGTTAGAACCGTATATTTTTCCAAGCGAGCAGTTGAGTGGTTGAAAAAATATTTAGAAGTTAGAAATGATATGGATGATGCTCTGTTTATAAATTACTGGAAGCCGGCTCAAAATGGGACTGCTCCTCGTCGTTTAACAACCAAAAGCATTGATGGGATTATGAAAAAATATGTAAAGATTGCTGGGCTGCCAACTATCTCCACCCCCCACACTCTAAGACACTCTTTTGCCACTAATTTACTCTCCAAGGGTGTTGATCTTCGTCTAGTACAAGAATTCTTAGGTCACAGAAATATTGCCACCACTCAAATCTATACTCACGTCACCAAAAAACAACTAAGAGATATTCACCGAGATATTTATTCTAAGAATGATTTAAAGGAATAAAAAAGATTACAAAAAAACCACTATAATTATAGTGGTTTTTTATTGTTTTTATGTAATTTTTATTTTACCAAACTTTCTATTTTTGAATTAAATTCTAATTTAAAAATAAAAAAACAAACTGTTTTCTATCAGTTTGTTTTTTATAAAAAATTTATTCTTTTATCCAAACAGCTCTTAAATCATCTTTGTAACTATAATTACCACCAAGTAAGTGAGATTTTTTTAAATTAAAAACTATTTCCTGTCCATCTTTATTTTTTTGGCAAGACTGCTCTAAGCTTTGTTGAAATAAACCAGCTCTATTAGTCGAACGTCCATGTGTTTTATTAACTAAAACAGCATCAAAATTATTATCTTTAGCAAAAGTAGCAATATTTTTAGTTAATAGTGTATATAATTTTTTAGCTGACACCTCTGACACTAAAGAAACGGAGGGATTCGGTCCATAAAGCAAATACTTTTTTCCATCTTCTGGCTCATCCATTTCCAGTAACATAACAGTACCAGCACATTTATTTTTTTCTTGATCAAACAAAACAAATTCAAAATAATTTTCATTTTTTAGCATATTTGAATCATTAGCTATACAAACATCAGCCACCATACGAGCATGAGCATTTTCTTTATTTTTTGAGAAATAACCTTTTATGACTCTTTCTTTTTTTAACTTAACATCACCTCGCTCAGTATCAACCTCCTTTATTTCTTCATATTTATTAATTTCATTTTGTATTGTATTAAAAACACTTACCTGTAAAGACTCTATTTTTGCGGAATCAATATTACTCTCTTCATCTAACATAAAAAATTCGTCAACATGTTTTTTCCAAACTTCTTCCAAATTATCAAAATCGTTTACACTAAAAAGTGATGCAAAATAATCAGACTTTTTTTGAATACTAGGAAAACCTTGAAAAATATTTTTTATTGTTTTTCCAATCTTTTTCTTGATAGCATCATTATTTAACTTTTCTCTTGGTATTTTGCTTAAATCCTTAGACACAATTAAAAATGCTTCCTGATACTTCTTTTCTTCTCTATCTTTATTATCACTCAAAAATAAATCCTTATCCAAACTTTTAACTACCTTAGAATGAATAACTTTAATAGTTTCTTTCATATTATCGCCATATTGGTTAGCAATTTCATCCAGAAGAACAAAGTCGCGAGAAGTTTTATCTGCTTCAGCTGAAAGACGATCGGAGCTAGCGTTAGCAAAGTCATCATAAGATCCTAAAAGTTGATAAGCTAAAAGAACGTCCATTGTATCAACAGAATAATTGTTTTGTTTAAAATAATCTAAAATCTTACCCTCTAAAGTTTCCGCTTTGGAATCAACCAAACTTTTATCTAAAAAGTTAATTAAGTTTTCCGACCTGGCTAAGTTTTTTATACCTCGAACTCTAGTTGAAAAATCATCTAATAGTTTTTGATTGGCCTCAAAACCATCCTTGATTCTATAACCGGTTACACCAGATAATTTTACATCATAACCATCTTTATTAAATTTGTATTTATCTAAATGGTGGCTCAAATCTTGATATTGGTCTAAATTGT
>CAYYLI010000008.1:17886-19158 GCA_964472595.1 uncultured Gammaproteobacteria bacterium
CAATATTTTTATTAAATCAATTCGAATATCAACACCAGTGGTAAAAGAAATATTTTCAACCTTATCTATAACTTTATTAAAATTGATAAGGTGCTGTGGTAGTTTTATAAAATTATTTATTCTCAAGATTTGGTTATAATCCCTTCGGATAGAAGCAAATATCTCTTTTTCATTTTTTTCACCACTAACATTATAGGATCTCTTATAAATATCATCTACAATTTTTGAAATTAAGTTATTGTCATTTAAATTCTCTTTTGGTAAAGGAAAGCTTTCCAAAATATTAACCAGATATTCTATATAATTAGCTTTATTTAAGCCATTTAGTGCCTGCTGATAAAATTTTTCTTCCTGTAATAAAGACTTCACCTCAGGAAAATTTTTGATAAGATCGCAAGCCCAATCTATTCTCCCTTCTTCTAATTTATAATTTACCGCTTCTAATAAAACTGCTTGTGTTTTTTCTTTTGGCAAAGGAATTTTGTCATAAAAAATTCTTCCTTCATCCGGAAAAACACTAAAAATATTATTATTGAATTCCAAAAAGGAGGCTTCTTGAACTTTTTCATTTAATAAAAATTCAGGAGAAAAACTAAAAGATTCTATATTATCTACAAAAACATCAACCCTACCTCTATCCACAAAATCAAGAACATCTTTTTCTTTTAAATTCTTAAAAATAGAAATTTTTCCCTTTAACATTGGCACTAAATCTTTTTTATTAATTTTTTCAAAAATATCGTTTTCCAATGAATGTTCCCTAAATTTTTCTGCCAATTTTACTATTTGATATTCCTCTCCCTGGTCAATAAGTTTTTGAGCATACTTTACTTTATCTTCATCTTTTAAATGTTCAATAACCAAATGTTCTTGATCATATTTTTCAATATCTTTTTTAAAATTTTCATAATCTTCCTTCGCATATCTTTTCACATATTCATAACAAAAATGTGTTGCCATAGCTAAACCAATATATCCGTCAGATATAACTTCTTTTATGGTGGAGAAATTTTGTAAATCATTTTTTTTATTAATATCCATCTCTACTGGATGCAATTTATTTTCAATTAAATTTTTATAGCAAGAACGCACTTCTCTATTTTTATCATAATATTTTCCAAAATTCTCTCTAATTTTATAACCAATACTATGTTTTACTGCTAAATCTAAATACTTTGCAAAATCATCTTCACTTAGATTAAATTCTTTTAAATATTCTATGGGATCTTGATAATTAGAAATACCTGATTTAAGAATTTTATCCAAAGCCCC
>CAYYLI010000009.1:0-18545 GCA_964472595.1 uncultured Gammaproteobacteria bacterium
GCAAAACCAAAAGGAACATTAATTCCTTGTTTTGATAAGCTTTGGTACATTTCGCCTAAAGAGGCATTTTTCCCTCCTACGATTCCAACATCCTTAATTCTAAGTTCATCAAAAAATTTAATAAAGTTTTGTTTGGACATAAAATTATATAATAAGAATTATTGATAATATTATATCATAATTTGCCATTTTAGTGAAATTATTTTTTCTCTTGAACTTATTTTTCTTTTATATTATTATATCTATACAATTGCGGGCGTGGCGAAATTGGTATACGCACTTGCCTTAGGAGCAAGCGGAGCAATCCATGAGAGTTCGAGTCTCTCCGCCCGCACTTATTTATACAGAAAAATGTTTAATTTTCTACACAATTTTAATCCCAGTCCCCTAATGTTCTCTTGGGGGATAATAAAAATCTATTGGTATGGATTTTTTATTGTTTTAGGCTTCTTTGTGGCTTTTGCAGTTTTAAATTTTTTAGCCAAAAAATATAAAATTAATAGAGAAGATATTTCTAACTTAGTTTTTTATTTATTTGTTTTTGGTATTCTAGGAGCTAGGATTTATGATGTTTTTTTGGAGTGGCGATATTATCTAAAATATCCATTAAATATTTTTAAAATTTGGGAGGGTGGAATGGCTATTCATGGTGCAATTATCGCTGGTGTTCTAGTAACTTGGTTTTTTATAAAAAATAATAAGATTAGAGGATTAGAAAAGAGTCGGCTAAATAATTTTTTTAAACTTTCTTCTTTGCTAGTTTGTGCTTTATCATTAGGACAGGTTATTGGCCGTTTTGGTAATTATTTTAATCAAGAATTATTTGGTCGCCCAACTAATTTGTCCTGGGGGATATTTATTAGCCCAGAAAATAGGCCCTTGAATTATCTAGATTATTCCTTTTTCCATCCTACTTTTTTGTATGAAGCTTTGGGTAGTTTGTTGATTTTTATTTTACTTTTAACTTATCATTATTTTATAATCAGAAAAAAGAAAGATACTTTTTTAAATAATTTTATTATAGTAGCTCTCTATTTAATATTATATTCTGTTTTGAGATTTTCTTTAGAATTTATTAGAATTGATTTTGCCCCCACTATTTTTGGTTGGAGGTTTCCTCAAATCGTTAGTTTTGTTATAATTATATCAGTAGTAATTTCTGCTATTATTTTAAAAAAGAAAAACAAATTTAATAATTAACAATTTTCTCATGACAAAGATGAAAACAAAAAACAAGCATATCAGATTTAAGAAGAATCTAATGATTCTGTATTTAGCCGGCTTCTTTTTAGCTTTAGCCAATGCTTTGCCTGCCTATATTAACTCTAGCATGATAGAGGGCGTGGTTAATGTAAAATATGTTGGTTTTTATTTTGTTTCAGCCAATATTATCACTTTTTTTGCTATGTTATTTTTTCCTAATGTTATCAGGAAGTTAGGAAATTTAGTTTCAGCTAAATTAATGATGGGCTTGGGGATAATTTCTTCCTTGTTTTTGGCTTTGAGTCCGGCACCATTTTATTTGTTTATATTTTTTATAAGTACTTGGGTGGCCACCAACTTATTATGGAATAATATGGATATTTTTGTGGAAAGTTTTACAGCTGATTATAGTACTGGCAAGACTAGAGCTATATATTTTTCAGTGATGAATTCGGGTTGGATTTTGGCACCTTTTATTGCTTCTCGCTTGGTGTTATTTAGTAATGGCTATAGTTTGGTTTACTTAAGTTCAGCTATTTTGTTGTTTGTATTTTTTGGTATTATTATGTTGAATCGGAAAAAAGTTCATCGAGAAGTTAAGTATGATAAAATTAAAATTAAGGAGACTGCTATTGATTTCTGGAAGAATTTAAATTTAAGAGGTGTTTATTTTTGTTCTTTCTTTTTAAATCTGTTTTTTAATTCAGCTGTTGTTTTTATTCCAATTTATTTACACACTAGCTTAGGTTTTGATTGGGGGACCTTGGGTATAATGTTTTCTATAATGCTCATTCCTTTTGTTTTAATAGAAATACCAGCTGGAATTATCGCTGATAAATATTTAGGAGAAAAAGAACTAACCTATCTTGGCTTGAGTATTTTAATAATATCTTTATTGCTTTTCTTCTTTGTTACTTCTACCAATCCTTTTATTTGGGGCGCAATATTATTTTTTAGTCGGGTTGGATCTGCCTTAATTGAGGCGATGAGAGAGTCTAGATTTTTTAAGATTGTTGATGCTGAAAATGTTAGCCATATTAATTTTTTAAGAACATCTTATCCTTTGGGGTATTTAATTGGATCAGGTTTGGGAGTTTTGGTTTTAATGTTTTATCCAATTCAGTATTTGTTTTTGTTTTTAGCCATTTTATTTCTTTATAGTTTTTATTTTGTTTATATTATCAAGGATAGTAAATAATAATGGTTTTGAGTAATTTAAAAAGGAAGAGCTTTACTCTTCCTTTTATCTTATAGCATTGATTGAAGTACTTTTTTTTCGGCTTCTTTTTCAATTATGTATTCTTCAAAATTTATTCTTTCCATATTTAAGTCGTCTATTTCTTTTTCTATCAGTCCTATTTCTTTCTTGATTAGGGACCTTTTTTCTTGCTCTATTAATGTTTCAAATTTTCCTTGATCTTTCTTAAAGAGGACATGAATTATGGGAATGGAAAAAGTAAATATAAGAGAAAGTGCGGTTGTAAGAATAATTTTGAATGATAATTCTTGGGATACTTTTAAATATTCTTTGCTAAATATTGAAAAAATATCTTCCAAAAAACTAAAAACAGTTATTGAAATTAGCAATAGCATAATTGGGAAAAGAAATCTTTTTTTCTTGTAGTATTTTAAAATTTCTTTGAATAATAGATTTTCTCTAGCTTCTAAGGAGAGGGCTTTATTATATTCCTCTTTAATTTCTTCAATTTTTCTCATAATATATTGGGTTTTTGTTAATGTTCTATTAATTTTAAAAGCATATCAAGTGGATATGCTTTTGTCAATGATATTTTTTGTTAGCGGAGAGGCAGGGATTTGGTCACGGTAGCTAAGCCTCGCTCTGTCGCTTCGCTCATCGCTCGCTAAGCTCCCCGACCCGGCCTCGCCCGTGCACTTCGTGCACATGGGCTCCGGCTTTCAAATCCCGCCTTTTTAACTTCAGTAACAAAATAAACCTGCCGCAGGGCAGGTCTATTTTGTTAGCGGAGAGACAGGGATTTGAACCCTGGAGAGCTTGCGCCCAAACGGTGTTCGAGACCGTCGCCTTAAACCACTCGGCCACCTCTCCATATTTCTTTAATATTATTTCTTCAACATTTTTTCTTCTTCGGGGCTCAAATATTTCCACTCACCTTCCTTTAAATTATTTAATTCAATTCCAGCAAATTTAATTCTTTTTAATTTAATAACCTTTAGCTTGAAATATTTAAACATTTCTCTAATCTGTCTCTTTTTTCCTTCGGTTAATATAACTTGAAATTTTCTATCACCTAAATATTCTATCTTCTTAGCTCGGGCTAAGGTTTCTTGTTCTATATCAACCCCAGATCTAAAGCTCTTCATCATTTTCTCCAAAAAGTTTTCAAGAAAGAATTTGTCTTGGAAAATAGCAGAATTAGCCAGCTCTACTAGATATATTTTTTGATGCTCAAATTTAGGATGACTTAGTCTGTAATTTGTATTTCCGTCATTGGTAATTAAAAGAAGGCCACAACTATCTTTATCTAGTCTTCCAATAGAAAAAAGAGTCTCGGCTCGAGGGACGTTTTTTAAGAGAGAGAAGATGTTTCTTTCTCCTTTAAAACTTCGATTAGTGCAAACATAACCAACAGGCTTGTTTAACTTTATATAAACCTTTTTCTCTCCTTGATTATTTTGTATAACCTTTCCTTGTATTTCAATAATATCATCGCTACTATGCTTTTCTCCTAAACCTGCCTTTTTGCCATTAACAAAAACTAAGCCGTCTCTAATTAATTGTTCGGCTTGGCGACGAGAATAAGGGGTGCTCTCAGCTATTAGTTTAGTCAAATTTATTTTTTCCATAATTTGTTAAATTTCCTTTTTGTAATTTAAACATGGCAAGCAGTGCAATAATTATCCAGAATAAGACCGCTAAATCATTTTTAAAATAAGGAACATCAAATAGTCCGTGAATTAATATTATAGACATGGAGGCAAAAAGACCCAGGGCCATATCGCCATTACGATTTCCTTTGTTTTTGAAATAATATTTTAGAGACAGAAATATAAAGCGCAGTATTAAAAAAGTAAAAACAAGCATACCTATAAATCCTAACTCTACCCAAAAATTTAAAAAGATATTATGTGGGTAAAGATATATTTCTAGTGGTTGCCATCTTTCAGTGCGATAGTTTTGATCAGAGCCAAAAACAACTTTACGGCGGAAGTCAGGGTCAGCATCCTTGTTGAAGAAAAAACCTTCTTGGTGATAGGGCTCAATAGCCTCTTTGTATTTAGCTAGACCGGAGCCCCATAAAAGATTGCCATTTTGTAGCATTTTCATGGTTTCATCCCATTGGATACTACGGATTTGATAAGATAAACTAGATGATAGTTTTAAATTAATCCAATCTTTTTGAAAATAATAGAAGGAAGAGCTGCCTAGAATAATAATTATTAGTATTATTATTTTTAATTTTTTCTTTAATAATAGGAAGGCTACTAAAAACAGAGAAATGATTAAGGCTAAAATAGCACCTTTAGATTGGGCAAAATAAATTGCTAGAATATTTAAAATAATACTAAATAATAAAATGATTTGTTCCCAAAATGTTTTTAATCCACCTCGGCCTCGTAATTGCCAAAAAAATAATCCAGCTAGCAATGGGATAATAGGCCCAAGATATAGGGCTACGGCGTTAGGATAACCAAAAAAAGAAACGATGCGACGGTTTTCGGGATTGGCCCAAAATTCATTAAAGATAAATTGGCCAGTAATTTTTTGATAAACCGCAAAAGCGGAAACAATTAAAGTTGAATAGGCCAGGGTCATAATAATTTGTTTTAAACCTTTGCCTCCTTTGAAGGTATTTAGGATGACAACAAAAAACATAATAGGCTCCAAGAAGTAAGCTTTGAAAATTCCCAAAGCTGAATTATTTAAGCCACCCACAAAAACAGCAATAAAAGAAAGAGCTAATATTAAAATTATTTCTAAACCAAAAGGATAGAAGGTTTTTCCATTTTCTATTTTGGTTTTTAAGATTGTGCGATGATTTTTTACAAACCAAACCAAGAAACAACTTAAAATTGAAATTTCTAGTAAAGTTGTAGGAACTTGCAGAACTGAAAAGCGGATTAGATATCCAGGTAATAGAAAAATAGTTAAGAGAATTCCTAATTTTAAATTTTTAATACAAAGAAATATAAAGAGGGCAAAATAAACAATTAGTAATAGAGACATATTTTAAATATTTAGGGTTTTTAAGTCATTAATATTATAGCATTGTTTTTAAAAATATGGTATAATAATTTTAGCTTAAAACTTTATTGAGCCTTTTATTAATTTAATAAATTTTATGACAGAGAAAAAAAATAAAAAGGCTGTTGCTTCTAAAACTGTTGGATCTAAAAAATCCAAAAGTAAGTCTAGCCAGCCCCTTTCGGCTAAAATTTCTGCTCCTAAAAGAGTAGTCAAGAAAAAAGCCAAAGTCAATAAGACAACAAGTATTGCTAGCTTGAAAAATGACACTCAAGTTGTCGTCCCAGTAAAATCTAGAAAAGAAAAAGACCCTTCCTCTAAAGTTCTTTCTTTTATGTATGATTTTGCTCAAGCTTTAGTGATTGCTTCTTTGATTTTACTTTTAACAATTTCCTTTGTAGTTGTTGGACAGCAAAAGAAAAGTAATTTGAGCCAAGACAGTGCCAATAAAAATTATTTTAATGCCCTGAACGAAACTAAAATTGTGAAAAAAGGTAAAGGATTTTTTGGTGGTTTAATGTTTGGTCAGGCTGACGCCTCTAGCCAGCAATTAGCCGGCATGGGTTACAGAGAATCAGCTGAAATTAGTTCTAGCGACGGTTCAGCCAGCTCTACAATGCTTGATTCCAAAATGATTATTGCTCCTTATCCTAGTCAGTATTATAATTATGTTTATACTGGTGATGAGTTTGCTTTATTTCCAGAAGAGGTTGAGGTTTATAAGAGAATTGACCCCGATTTTAGTGGTGAGTTAACCTCATCTTTAAAGGACAAAAAAATATCATTCCTTAATTTTTCAAAATTAAAAAATATTAGCGTACAAAACTTGACTATCAACGAAGAAAAAGAATACGGCTACTCAATTTATTTAGGCTTAAAAGATGGTAGTTTTTCTATTTATAAGAATTGGGATAAGTGGCCATCTTTAGACAAGCTTTGTGGCGGTTATAATCAAGCTTGTTATGACAACAATAGATTTAAAATGGAAAATGTTTTGGCCGATGAAGAAATTATTAATATTGCCAATAACTTTTTACAAGAATATGATATCAATTTAGAGGGTTATGACATGCCAGAGGTACAAAAATATTGGATGCGTGATTATGAAATGAGTGTTGATAAGAGTTCATATTATATTTCCGAAACTATCAATGTTATTTATCCATTAAAAATTAATGGCATGACTGTTCATAGTGATTTTGGTCAAAAAGTTGGAGTTAATGTTGAAGTTGACATGAGAGAAAAGAAAGTCTCTGGTATCTATAATATGTATTATCAATATTATGAAAGCGCTACCTATGATTCAGAGCTTGACCGAGAAACAATTTTAAAAACAGCTTCTCAAGGTGGTATTTATCCGGACTATTATTATATGGGTAACTCTGAACAAGAAAGCAAAAAAATTGATATTGAATTAGGTACACCTAGTTTAGGTTTAGTTAAAACTTGGCAGTATGACCAAGCGACTATGAAGGGCTATGAATTGCATATCCCAGCCTATATCTTCCCAATTAAATCTAAACCAGAAGGCGTATATTTTTCTCGTGATAATATTGTGGTGCCAGCTGTTAAAGAATTCTTCTCAAATTATACTAATGGCTTAATGAGAGATATTAAACCAATACTACAAGAAGCCGTTGAGGCTTCTAGCTCCTCTATTGCTCCAGTTGAAGCTGTTATCAGATAATTGACTTGCTTTGTATAATTTAAACCAATAAAAAAGAAGCGAAATTAATCGCTTCTTTTTTGTATTGAGAAATTTTGTTAGAAAATCATTAAGCTCTTTCTACATATTCTCCTGTTTCAGTATTTATTCTAATAATATCGCCCTCGTTAATAAATAATGGAGCAGTAATTGTAGCACCACCTTCAATTTCAATTTGTTTGGTAACATTACCGCTAGAATTACCTTTTACTCCAGGAGGAGAAGAGATAACTTTAAATTCCATTTTAATTGGTAGGGTAATGGATACTGGATTGTCATTGAAATATAATACATCAACATCAATTCCTTCTTTCAAAAACATTTCTTTTTCTCCAATATTTTCTAGAAGTAAAGAAAATTGTTCGAAAGAAGTATTGTCCATAAAATGAGCTTCGTTTTGGTCTTTGTATAAGAAGTTGGCTTTTTTGGTGCCAGTTTTTGCTTCTTCAGCTCGGTCACTGCCTTGGTAGGTTTTTTCTAGAACACTGCCACTGATTAAATTTTTCATTTTAACCTTTAGCACGGCTCCACCTCGGCCCATTTTATGATGATCTGTTTTAATAACCAAAAAAGGTTCGCTGTTGATTTCTAAAACTTTTCCGGTTTTGATTTCATTCAAGCTTAGCATAGTTTAGTAATATTATTTATGAGTAAATCCAAGTAGAGCCATTTTTCTAGCTCTTTTAATAGCAGTAGTTAACTTTCTTTGGTGCCAAGAACAAACTCCAGTTCTTTTTTTACCAATGATTTTCATGTAGTAGTTAACAAAAGTATATAATGTCTTTGGATCTTTGTAATCTGGGTTACTGTTGTTGCTACAAAAATGACATTCTTTAGATTTGTTTAAAGTGTTTTTCATATTTTTTCTTTTTTAAATTAAGTGTTAGAAAGGAATATCTTCTATTTTAATTTCATCATCGCTGTTGTTGTCAGGCAAAACAATTTCTTCTTCTCCACCTCTAGTTCCCATAGCTGGTCCATTTCCTTTGGGTGTTAAAATAATCATATTGTCAGCTACGATTTCAGTTCTTTGTCTTTTGCTACCATCTTGTCCAGTCCATTCGCTAGTTTGAAGTCGTCCCTCAATATATACTTTTGTTCCTTTGCTCAAATATTGTCCACAAATTTCACCTAATTTTCTCCAAGCAATAATGTTATGAAACTCAGTCTTACTTTGTTGTTGTCCTGCTTGATCATTCCAGACAAAGTTGGTGGCCACAGAAAAAGAAGTAACTGTTTGACCAGAAGGAGTGTTTCTGATCTCTGGGTCTCTAGTTAAATTTCCAATAATCATGGCTTTGTTTAAAGAGTACATAATTTTTTTATTAATTTTAAAGATTTTGGATTTATTATAGAAGGTTGTCGATGTTTAAAACATCTTCTAATTTTTCATCCAAGTTTTTTAGATCGATTTTTTTGTCTTCGCTCTTTTTGCTAGGCTTGCTGGCTTTTTTAACTTCTTTAACGTCTTCTTCTTTAGCCTTAGCTTTTTTTGTTTCAATTTTTTCTTTGATTTTTTCGTCTTTTTTTACCTGTTCTTCGCTTTTTACTTCTTTTTTAACAATCAAGAATCTAACAATGTCGTGGTCTAATCTTAATTTGTTGTTGATTTCAGCGATAGAAGCCCTTTCTAGGTCAAATTCGTAAAGACCGTAGTATCCATAGTATTCATGTTTGATAGGATAGGCAAACTTCTTTTTACCCCAGTAATTTTCTAGAGTAATTTTTCCTTCCAAAGAAGAAATTAATTGGCCGACCTTTGCGAAAACTCCTTTAGCTTCTTCATCGGTAAATCTGTTTGGCATGATAAACAAGATTTCGTAATGAATTAAGCCTGACGGTTTTGTTTTTGACATAAAAAATTATATCAATTCTCCTTTAAATTTAACTATAATAAAAGTTAAAATTTAAATAAATTGTCATTAATTATTAATTAAATAAAAAAACCCAAAAGTATCCTAAAAGAAAAATGGGTTTTCGTATAGAATACCTTTAATTCTATTCCCTGATAGAATTACTCTTTTTCTATGAAAAGAGCGTGGGAAAGGCAGTTTTATTTATTTTTTATTATATTATCATAAGGTTTAAAAAAAATCAAGAGCTAAAAAGAGGTGGTAAAACACTAAATTTAATGATATAATTTCTATACAATTATTAAAATTATAAACATGAAAAAATATTTCTTTGTTCTTGGAAGTAATTCCGACCTATCATTAGCTGAATTAACCGCTATTTTCCCCGGTAATAAATGGGAAGTTTATGCCTCTGTCGCTATAAGTGAATTTTCTCAAGAATTAGACGCTAAGAATTTAATGAGTGTTTTGGGGGGAACTATTAAAATAGGAGAAATGCTGAAAACTATTAGCTTGGCCAATCGCCACGCTTTATCTGATTTGGTTAAAAAAGAATTATTAATGGAAGCTAAGCAAGAAAAAAATGAAGGCAAATTTAATTTTGGTTTTTCTTTTTATGGTAAACAAAAATTGCCGGGAGATTTTTTTAAGTTAGGTCTGGCTATTAAAAAAGATTTAAAACAAATTGGAATATCTAGCCGAATGGTAACCTCACGAGATCCGATTTTATCAAGCGTGGTGGTAGAGCAAAATAAATTAATAGAACAAGGTTTGGAAATTTGTTTAATAAGTGAAAAGGGTAGAGTACACATTGGGAAAACTTTAGCTGTGCAACCTTTCAAGGAGTTATCTAAAAGAGATTTTGGCCGCCCTAATCGTGATGATCATTCTGGCATGATTCCACCAAAGTTAGCCCAAATTATGATAAATTTAGCTAGAAGAAATGATATAGATTTTAAAGATAAAACAATCTTGGACCCTTTTTGTGGCTCTGGTACAGTTTTGATGGAAGCATATTTGATGGGATTTAAAAATATTATTGGTTCTGATCTTTCCGACAAAGCGATTTCTGATAGTCGACAAAACATTGATTGGATTGTTGATTTTAAAAAAGATGACAAGAAAAAGAATATTAATATTTTTCAATCAGATGTCCTGCAATTAAACTCCAAGTTAGAAAAAAATTTAGTTAATTATGTAGTTTGTGAACCATATTTGGGTCCACAAAGAGGTTATAAGAAATTTGATGAAGTTGTAGCTGAATTAAATGTTTTGTATTCACAAGCTTTGCGAGTTTTATTTGATCTTTTACCTAAGGGTGCTAGGGTTTGTATGATTTGGCCACAGTTTAGAGCTGAAAATAAGACTTGGAAAATGAGTCCAGATATTTTTAATTTTAAAATGAGATCAACTTTGGATTACGCTCCTTGGAAGAAGGAAAAAGCAGTCAGAGATACTGTTGTTTATGGTCGGGCAGAACAAAAGGTTTGGCGAGAAATTATTGTTTTAGAAAAATAGAGCGGAGTGTAGTATAATGGTAGTACGCGTGCATGGGGTGCATGTAGCCCCGGTTCGATTCCGGGCATTCCGACATAATTATATGAAAAAACTAATTGTCGTTAATGACAAAATGCAAAAGAATTATCGTTATTATCTAAGTGAGCTAATGGGTAAAAATTTTGCTAGTGATTTTAAACCAGAATTAAGCCCCAAAGAAATGTTGGAGCTGGGAGTTTTTGGTGGAAAATATATGACTGATTGTCAAAAAGAATTTCCTGCTTCTTGGTTTAAAAAAGCCAAGCTTTCACCAGCTTTTTCTAATCCTAAATTAAATTATTTTCAAATTTCTGCTAGTCAGTCTTTAAAAATTTGGCGAGAAAAGGGTTGGATATATAAAGACGATCCCCGAGGTTGGTTTCAATGGTATTGTCGTTATTATATGGGACGTAGAATTGAAGGAGAAGATTTGCGACAAATAAAAAGATGGAAGGCGATTAAAAGACATGTTGTCGCTATATTAAATAATTGTCGTCGAGGAGATCTGAATTGTCGTCGTCGCCAAAGACAGGCTGTCATGCACTGGGCTTATGATAGTCGCAAATTTTAATTTAAATAATTATAATTAATTTAAAACATATGTGTGGTATTGTTTCATATATTGGCCCCAAGGAAGCTTACCCAATTTTAATTAAAGGTCTAAAGCGTTTGGAGTATCGTGGCTACGATAGCGCTGGCGTGGCTATTATTTCTAATAATTTAAATGTTTATAAAAGTAAAGGAAAAGTTTTGGATTTGGAAAAAAAAATTGAATTAGAAAAAAGTGATATTTCTGGTAAGGTTGGTATTGCTCATACTCGTTGGGCGACTCATGGTGAACCCAATGATGTTAATGCTCATCCACACGTTTCACAGTCTGGTAGTTTGGCTATTATTCATAATGGTATTATCGAAAATTATAATACTTTGAAAGAAGAATTGATTTCTCGAGGTTATAATTTTGTTTCTCAAACTGACACTGAGGTTTTGGTTCATCTAATAGAAGATATTAAAAAAAATGAAAATATTTCTACTGCCGAAGCGGTTCGCTTAGCTTTAAATAATGTGGTAGGAGCTTATGCTATTGTAATTTTAGATAAAAATGAAAAAAATCAATTAATTGCTGCTCGCAAAGGTAGTCCCTTGGTTATCGGTATTGGTCAAGATGAAGGAGAATATTTCTTGGCGAGTGATGCTACACCGATAGTTGAATACACACAAGATGTGGTCTATTTGAAAGATGGCGAAATGGCAATTATTGAAAATTCTAAATTACAAATTAAAACTATCGACAACGTCTTGAAAAATACTTATGTTGAAAAATTGGAATTAAATTTGGAGCAAATTGAAAAAGGTGGTTTTCCTCATTTTATGATCAAAGAAATTAATGAGCAGGCTAAGTCAGTTTATGATTCTATTAGAGGTCGTATCAATTTAAAAGACGTGGGAGTGGAAATGCGCACCTTGCAAGATTATTCAGAAAAATTAAAATCAATTAAAAGATTAATTATGGTTGGTTGTGGCACTAGTTGGCACGCTGGTTTGGTTGGTCGTTATTTATTTGAAGAAATTTCTCGACTACCAGTTGAGGTTGAATATGCTTCTGAATTTCGTTATCGCAACCCTATAGTTTATTCCGATGATTTGGTAATTGCCATATCTCAAAGCGGTGAAACAGCCGATACTTTGGCTGCTATGGAATTAGCCAAAGAAAAAGGAGCAACAGTTTTTGGTTTATGTAATGTTGTGGGTTCTTCTATTCCGCGAAATAGTCATGCTGGAGCCTATACTCATGCTGGCCCTGAAATTGGAGTAGCTTCTACCAAATCTTTTACAGCCCAAGTTTCGGTTTTAGCCTTGATGGCTTTAGCTGTAGCGCAAATTAGAGGAACTTTAAGTAAGGAAAAAATGAGTCTCTATTTAAGCGAGCTAGAGAGTATTCCAAAATTAATTGAGAAAACTTTAAAAACCAATGATGCGGTTTACAAAATTGCTGAGCAGTATAAGGATGTTAGCAATTGTTTGTTTTTGGGACGCGGTGTTAGTTTTCCGGTGGCTCTAGAGGGAGCTTTAAAGTTAAAAGAAATTTCGTATATTCATGCCGAAGGTTATCCAGCAGCTGAAATGAAACATGGACCGATAGCTTTGATTGATAAAAATATGCCAGTAATTGTAGTTGCACCTCATGATAATATTTATGATAAAGTTATTAGCAATATTTGTGAAATTAAAGCTCGTCAAGGAAAAATAATTGCCATCGTTTCCGAGGGTGATATTAAAATTAAAGAGTTAGCTGATTATGTAATTGAAGTGCCAAATGTTAATGAAATGTTTAGTCCATTGTTAACGACTATTCCTCTGCAATTATTAGCTTATCATATCGCGGTACTTCGTGGTTGTAATGTTGATCAACCAAGAAATTTAGCTAAGTCGGTAACCGTAGAATAATTTAAATTTTATGAGATTAAATAGATTTTATTTAGAAAACTTTTCGGCTGAAAAAAATATTGTTTTAAGCAAAGGGCCAATTTTTCATCAAATGAAAAATGTTTTAAAAATGAAAGAGGGAGAATTGATTTCTTTTTTCTTTAATTCTTTAGAGTCAATTTATAGGATTGAAAAAATTGATAATAAAAAAATAAATTTACTTTGGCAAGAAGATATTGTTGCGAAAAAA
This sequence comes from uncultured Gammaproteobacteria bacterium, assembly GCA_964472595.1. Classification (GTDB taxonomy): domain Bacteria; phylum Patescibacteriota; class Patescibacteriia; order Patescibacteriales; family UBA12465. The sequence continues at coordinate 13,200 of CAYYLI010000009.1, forward strand.
AGTATTAAGAGAGAAGTGTTTTTGTTTCAATCTTTAATTAAAAAAGATAAGATGGAATGGGTGACGCAGAAAGCAGTGGAGCTGGGTGTAAAAAAATTAATTCCAGTCATTTCGGAAAGAAGCGAGAAAAAAGATATTAATTTGGAAAGATTACAAAAAATAATTATTGAAGCTACTGAGCAGTGTGGACGTATTGATATTATGGAGATTTGTGAGCCACTAAAATTTAAAGAAGCTTTGAAGAGAAAAGAGGGCTTAGCTCTGCTGGGGGATGTCTCGGGAGCTAGTTTTTCTAGTTTAGTAAGAGAAAATAATAAAAAGCAAGAGATTTATAGTATTTTTGTCGGCCCAGAGGGTGGTTTTAGCTCTTTAGAGCTGCAATTAGCCAGAGAAAGCGATGTTCAAATTGGAGCTTTAAATAATTATGTTTTAAGAAGTGAAACAGCTGCGGTAGCTAGTTTAGCTCTGATTTTTAATATTTAAGTCTAATTTGCTAAATTTTTGGCTAATATAGGTAAAAAAATATTAAAGTTTGCCAAAAAGTTTTTTTTAAATTATAATAAAATTAAGCCAATTAAGTTGGGCTTTTTATTGTGTATTATATGATTGATTTTAAGAAAAAAATGGAAGAAGAATTGAAATATACTTATCCTCAGGCGCAGGAACCTAAAAAAAGAAAAATAGGCCTAAAAATAGGTGGTTTTTTGTTAGCTTTTTTTATTCTTTTCACTGCCACGGTCTTAATTTCAGGCGATTCGTCAGATTCTTGGGTGGGTAAGGTGCCAATTCTTGGTAAATTGGTTGGTTTGGTGGAAAGTTCAGACCGAGATTTAAAAGGAGAAAAGGATGATAGAATTAATATTTTGCTTTTAGGAATGGGGGGTAAAAAACATGACGGTGGTTATTTGACTGACACTATTATGTTAGTGAGTATTCAGCCCTCAACCAAAAAAGTTGCTATGATGTCTATTCCTCGTGATTTAGTTATTATGGTTGATGGAATGGGTTGGCAAAAAATTAATGCCGTCAATGCTTTAGCAGAAAGAAAAAAAGAGGGCTCTGGTAGTGAGGCAATTTCTCAAGCCTTAAGTGATGTTTTGGATATGCCAATTCATTATTATTTTAGAGTTGATTTTCAGGGTTTTGTAAATATTATAGATGAGTTGGGTGGTTTGGATGTTTATGTCGAAAATACTTTATCTGATTATACCTATCCAATTTCTGGGCAAGAAGACAACCCGGATTATTATTCTCGTTATGAACATTTATACGTTGAAAAAGGTTGGCAAAGTATGGACGGATCTTTGGCTTTGAAGTTCGCTCGTTCTCGTCATGGCCAGGGAGGAGAAGGTTCTGATTTTGCTCGCTCTCGTCGTCAACAAAAAATTATCCAAGCAGTTAAAGATAAATTGTTGAAGTCAGAAAATTTATTAAAACCCTCAATGATAGCTTCAATCGCTTCTGAATTAAGCGAACATGTTTCATATAATTTCAAAGTTTGGGAAATTTTAAAATTTTGGTCAAAATTTAAAGACGTTTCTAGTGATGATATTTCTAATTATGTTTTAGATGATGGGCCAAGAGGGCTGTTGGTTTCTGGACGTAGCGATGTTGGCGCTTATATTCTTTCTCCTCGTAGCGGTGATTTTAGTGAAATAAAATATTTTGTAAAAAATTTCTTTCCAGAAGTTAAAGAAGAAAGTAAAAAAGATAAGATTGCTGAGGTTAAGAAAAACGAACAAGAAGCTACAGTTGAAATAAAAAACGGGACTTGGATTACTGGACTTGCCTCTAAGACAGCGATTGATTTAGAAAAAAATAAATTTATAGTTTCTAAGATTGGCAATTCCTCCAAGCGTGATTTTAAAAAAACAGCTATTTATGATTTGAGTTATGGAGCTAAGGATGAAGCTTTAAAATTTTTGAAAAACTTTTTATCAGCTGATGTCTTTTTTGAAGTTCCAACTTGGTTAGCGGAAGATATCAAAAGTGAAGTCGGAAGCGAAGAAAGTATTATTCCTGATTTCATTATCATTTTAGGAGAAAATGCTAGTAATTTAAGTATATAATTATGAATGAAAATAAATTGCCTTTAATCGTTTTAATTGGTAGAACCAATGTTGGTAAATCCACTCTGTTTAATCGTTTGGTGGAAAAGAATCAGGCCATTGTTTCACCACAGGAAAACACTACTAGAGACTTTAACATTAACACTGTAGGTTGGCGTGGTTTTGATTTTCAATTAGTAGATACCGCTGGAGTAATGGACACGGTGAATTTGAAAAGAAAAATGAAGCAGGGTATCTCTGGTTTAGAAAAGGTAGAACAAAAAACCCAGCAACAAGCCTATGAATTTATTAATAAAGCTGATTTAATATTTTTTGTAGTGGATAATAAGACGGGGTTATTGCCGGAGGATAAAAATATAGTTAATTTTTTGAAAAAAAGAGATTATCAAAATAAAACAATTTTAGTAGTTAATAAAGTTGATGATTATAAGCAAAGATTTGATGCTAGTGAATTTAATAAGTTGTCTTTGGCAAAAATTATTAATGTTTCGGCTGCTACTGGCTCGGGTGTGGGAGATTTATTAGATTTAAGTATTGATTTTTTTGCTCAAGCAGACAAAAAATTTGCCAAAGAAAAAGAACAGGATACTTTGGAAAAAATTAATTTATGTATTATTGGAAAACCAAATGTTGGAAAATCTTCTTTGTTGAATTCCTTGGTTGGTTATGAGAGGGTTATTGTTAGTGATATGCCCCACACCACTAGAGAGCCACAAAATACAGAATTAATTTATCAGGATAAAATTATTAATATTATTGATACCGCTGGAATTAGCAAAAAAGGACAAAAGACTAAGGGCTTGGAAAAATATGGTATTATCAAATCAATGCAAACTTTGCGTCAAGCCGATATTGTTCTATTGGTAATTGATATTAATGAGACTTTAACCAAACAAGATTCTAAATTAATAGAAGAAATTACTGATCTGGGAAAAAGTTTTATCGTGGTAGCCAATAAATGGGATATGGTAGAAAAAAGGGACACTAAAAAATGGACCAGAGAAATAAATATTAATTTTCCTTTTATTCTTTGGGCGCCGATTGTTTTTGTGTCAGCCCTAAGCGGTGAAAAGACCAATAAAATTTTTGACTTAGTTTTACGTATTAATAAGGCACGGCAGATGAAAGTTAATGAAACAGCCCTGTCCCGCTTTTTAGAAAAAATGGTTAAAATTCATCGCCCTTCCAAGGGTAAGGGGGTCAAACATCCTCGAGTATATAGTTTGCGCCAGACTTGGACTAACCCACCTCGCTTCGAGGTCAAAATTGGCTCAGAAGAAGATTTACATAAATCATATTTACGCTTTTTAGAAAATAGAATTAGAGAAAACTTTGATTTTTTTGGCACACCCATTAGAGTTTCTGTTAAGCATAATAAAAAGGTACACGGTCGCCGAGATTAATTTAAGGTAATTTTGCTGACTTATAAAATTTGTGATATAATTTAAGAACTTATAATTAATTATTAAAGTTAAAAAGTATGTTTAAAAAAACTATTTTATTTACAGCTTTAATTTCTTTGGTATTTTTGGGAGCTTGTAGTATTAAAAAGGAAAAAACATTAAGCCCCGAAGAAGCCAAGGCCAAAGCTGAGCAGTTTATTAACACCAATTTCATGGATCCAGAAAATCCTATCACTATCACCAAGATAGAGGATGATAAACAAACTGGTTTATACAAATTGAGTATTGATTTAGGTGGCGGACAAACAGTTGATTCTTATATTAGTAAAGATGGAAAAAAACTTTATCCTCAAGCCTATAATATAAATGAACTAGAAAAAGAATTACAAGAAGGACAAAATGCCGAAGCTAATAACACTTCATCCAGCACTGAAACAACTAGCCCTAATTTTAATGAAGGAGCTAGCACTGAAAGCAAAGAAAAAGTAGCGGTATATTTTTTCTGGGGTGATGGTTGTCCTCATTGTTCATCACAAAAAGAGGCTATGGTAAATTGGCCAACACAATTTTCAGGAATTGATATTAAGACTTATGAAACTTGGAATAATGATTCCAATCGTGAGATGTTGGAAAAAATGGCTAAAGCTTATGGAACTACAGTTCAGGGTGTTCCTATGACTTTTATTGGTGATAAATATTGGGTTGGTTATTCTGACAGCATGAAAGCTGAAATGGAAGCTAAGATTAAAGAATGCTTAGAAAAGTCTTGTGAAAATCCTGGAGCTAGATTAAAATAATAAAACAATCTCTGAAATAAAAAATAGCATCGTAATCGGTGCTATTTTTGTTTTGTTTATTTATTGTAATTGAATAAATATTTGGCCAAATAAGAATAATAAATACATTAGGAAAATGGCGATACCCTCTTTTCTGACTAATAAGCGATCAGTTTTATAAAAAATAAAAAAGATAATAAAGAAAACAAAATTAAAGATTGTTAAAAACAAGTAAGAAGAATTAACCTCAACATTTATTGTTTTGGCTAAACTTAGGGCGCCAATAGCGAGAGAATTGCCCATAGCTGAACCGATTAAATTACTAAATGATAGATCTTCCACTTTTCTTTTAAAAGATCGAATAGCAATAATTAATTCTGGCAAGTTAGTCCCAATAGAATATAACAGTAGGCCGATAATAAAAACAGAAATATTATAGCCCTTCAATAAATAAATGGTTGTTTCAACTATTAGATTAGATGAAATAATTAATCCAATAATTCCAAGAATAATAAGCATAAAATACTTTCCCACTTCTTTTCTATTTACTATCTCTATTTTTACAGAATTTGTTACTCGATGCTTGCGGTAGAGAAGATAGACTAAAACTATATAAGAAGATATTAAGATAATACCATCAATATAATTTAAATAACCTTTCAAGCCTAAAATTAGGGGTAATAGTAAAAATAATAATATTATAGAAAAAAGAAAGGTGTGTTTTTCAGTTTTTACTTTGCGATTTAAAATAATACTGATAGGCAATATTAAGCCAAACAATATAATTATTCCTCCAACCATATTTCCAAAAGATATTTCCGGTATTCCGTTGATACTGGAGTTTATGCTAATGGCGATTTCTGGTAAGGTGGTCATAAGACCAAGTATCATCCCTAAAAAGAATATTTTTATTCCCAATTTTTCTCCAGTTTTCCTAAGATTTAAAACAATTAAATCAGCAGATTTAGAAATTACAAAAAATAAAAATAGCAAAAATAAAATAGCGAGTAGCTTTGTTAGCATAAGTATTTTTTAAGTTATTATATTAGTATATTTATTATAACATATTTTTTAAAAATATAGGCTCGAGTTGTTTTT
>CAYYLI010000010.1:0-17479 GCA_964472595.1 uncultured Gammaproteobacteria bacterium
TTATAGGCAATTTGCAGGAATTAGTCGACGACTATGTCAGAAAATCTAGACAAGAATTTTCTAGAAAGCATCATCAAATCTATTGTAAGCGTCCCAGATGCTGTTACAGTAGAAAGAACAGTTGATGAAAGAGGTGTTCTTTTAACATTGAAGATTGATCCAAGCGATATGGGATTTGTAATTGGCCGTCGCGGACAAACAGCTCAAGCTATCAGAACTTTATTAAAGGTAGTTGGTGCTAGAAACAATTCTCGCGTAAACTTAAAAATTTACGATCCAAACAATGGCAATCGTCCTGAAAGAAGAGAGTATTCTCAAGACAACACTATCGATGCTTCATCTATCGATACTTCTGCTATCGATGATTTGAAAATTTAATCTTTAAAAATTTCGATACAAAAATAAAAGACCACAAGTTGGTCTTTTATTTTATAATTACATTTATGAAATTTGATATTATTACTATCTTCCCTCAAATTTTTGATTCATACTTTAGCGAAAGTATTATTAAAAGAGCTCAAGATAAAAAGATCATAAAAATAAAAAATCACAATCTAAGAGATTACACCAACGACAAACATAAAACAGTGGATGATACTATTTATGGTGGTGGCGCTGGAATGCTTTTAAAAGTTGAACCAATATATAAAGCCATTAAAAAGATAGCCAAGAAAAAAAGAACAGCTGGACAAAAAATAATACTACTTTCAGCTCAAGGAAAGAAATGGGATCAGAGCTTAGCTAAAAAATATAGCAAGTTAAAAAACATTACTTTTATTTGCGGGCGCTATGAAGGTGTAGATGAGAGAGTTAAACAATTTATTGACGAAGAAATATCAGTTGGTGATTATGTTTTAACTGGAGGAGAACTAGGAGCTATGATTATTATTGATTCTATCACTCGCCTGCTCCCAGGTGTTTTGGGTAATTCTGAGAGTTTAGAGGACGAATCCCATAACGAGGCTGGGATTTTGGAATATCCTCAATATACCAAGCCAGCTGAATTTAAGGTGGGTAAAAAGAGATATTTGGTCCCAGAAACGCTAGTTTCCGGTAACCACCGCCTAATTCAAGAGTGGAAGGAGAAATACACTAAAAAGGGCTAATTTGAGCCTCTGAGAGGATAATAATAAGCAAAATAGGGTTAATTATAGAAAATAATGTCAAAGACTTGACATTATTTTTTAAATATGATATAAACTTATGATGTGCGTACCGTACATTCTGGCTCCTTAACAAGAATGGTTTGTTAGTTTATTTGTCTTTTAAGTTTGGATTATCGTCTAAATTTAGAAGACAAATAAACTTAAATTAAAAAAATACTTAAAAAAACCCAAAATTATTTTGAAAATGAAAAAATTATTATTTTTGTTAACTGTGATTCTAGGAATCGCATTAATGAGTAGTTGTGAAAAAGATTATTGGTTCGACAATGACACACCAAACAATCCAAACAATCCAAACACCACAACCGTAAAGTTATTTTACTCCACTGGAGCTAAGGGAGAAAAAGGAGAGGTTACTTCCGGACAAACTATCTATACTGACTCCCTTTACAACACTTTATTTTATTTGGTGCCAACAGAAGGAGACACTATAGCTATTGGTAATTTTTCAATTAACCAAGGAGCTTTAGGAATTCTTCAAGCTAATCAAGTAAATGGAATACCTTACAAATTTCTTCATGGAGTATACACTTTAAATGTTACCAACATAACCTTTGGCGGCGTTTCACATAACAGCGTAACAAATGTAACTGTTATTTCCGGAAACCAAGCTCCTCCCCCACCCAGCAACGAAGCTACCTTCCCTATTAGACTTTATGATCTAAATGTTGGTACTGACAACGTAACTGTAAAAGTTAGAGCTAACATTTCTCAATGGGGAAACATTAGTTCAACTTTGTTTGATTATGTAAGAAGAATAAACGAAAATGGTTGGACTACCGGGGCTGTAACAAAAATTAATGATTCATTAATGTTCCAATTAAATTTTCCTAAAACCAACGGATCCTACGTTGAATTTAATGTTCGTTACATGCCGCAAAATAATTGGCTAACTCCTTCTTATGGGACCCCACCTAGTATTCTTTACAATGGTGTAGGAATTCCTTATTCCGACTCCCATTCCTATTTTGGATTTAAATTGGTACAAAATGGAAACAATTGGGAACTTCGAACTTATAACAATATTTTGTTATTAACCAACGCTAACTCAACAGAATCTATACCCGGAAATTATGGAGACGACGCTTCCCACAACTACCAAGTTAGATGGGCCGGAAATAAAATATATTTTCGAACAGATTTAAGCACATGCACCGTTAGATACAAAATAAATAACGGAGCTTGGGTATATGCAGCCGCTTTTAGTGTTAATGAAAACAATAACTACAAATACTGTGTTCAGAATATTCCTGTAAGCAATACAACGCAAATTGTTACAACCCAATGGGGAACGGGAAATAATGATTCTGATTTCACGCCTATTACCAACGAAATTAACAATAGCAGTTTTGCTAATCCGACCCCTAGCGGTCAAGGGATTTCTATTGTTGTCTATCAATAATAAAATTACTTAAAAAAACATAAAAAGCTTCTCAACGAGAAGCTTTTTTTTATTACAGCAAACATTAAATTTTTTAAATCTTTAAACAATTTTAAACCCATCCTTGGTTTTTTGTATTTGACCATCCAAAACAAAACCCGAAGCCTTGATGTGACCACCACCACCAAACAAACGTGCAATTTTATTCACATCAACATTCTCATCCGAAACACCAGCGCGAAGACTACCTTTTATTTTCCCCTTCTCCTCCTCCCTAAGTAAGAGCACAATACTAGCCTCCGATAAATTACTCAAAAAACCAACCATATCTGAAAATACTTCCACTCCCCAAGAACCGAAATATTGTTTAAACTTTTGCAATTCAAAGAATGGTAAAATCGAATAAGCGATATCATATTTTTTATTAATTTTTAAATTATCTAAAGCCAAACCCCACAACTTCATCTCAGCAAAATTTTTATTGCGCCAAGTGCTATTTAATAATTTAGGGAATTGAGCGCCATTCGCCATTAATTCAGAAGCTACCTGCATAGTAGAACTACTAACTGATGGATACAAAAAATTAGCGGTATCAGTTAAAAGTCCTGCCAATAAACAATTAGCAATATTTTTTGTTAAGTTCAAATTATTAGCTTTAATAAAGTGAAAAAGAACTTCGGTGGTTGAAGCTAAAGGTTCTTTAATTTCAATATCAGCATAAGTTCTAGTTGGCACATGATGGTCTATTTCAATAACAAAAGTATCCAACATTAAATATTTTATATTATCAATATGCTCAGCCAAAAAAGTTCTATCCAAAGAACCGCAGTCCAACACTATTACCAAATCAAAGACTGACAAAAAATCTTGCTTCAATTCCTTACCCTCATTAAAACGCTGAGAAGCGATTTCAAATAATTCAGCTTGGTCAGAAATAATTTCCTCTTCATTAGGCAAAAAATAGTCATCCTGTCTTTTATCTTTAGCAAAGGCTAAATAATCCTTACCAGCACTTTTTACAATTTCAATCATAGCGCCCAAAGAAGAAATAGCATCAATATCCGGATTAACATGAGACAATAACAAAATATTTTTTGCTGATAAAATCTTCTGCCAAATCATTTTAAATTTTTCATTCTGCTGTGAAATCATAAGAAAAATATCTATGTTAAAAATAGGTGAAAACCACCTATTTTTTTATATCTAAAATAAATAAAAACTAAATTATAAATCACTTTCTACTTCCTCTTCTTTATAAAAATGCAAAATATCTCCAACCTGAACCAATGGTCGTCCCTCATATTTTACACCACACTCTTGGCCAGATTCTACGTTAGCCACATCTTGTTTGGCTTCTTGTAATTTAGAAATTTTACCCTTATCAATAAAGATATCATCTCGCCAAATTTCCAAAGGAACATTATTAGAAATAGTACCATCAATAACCTTGCCACCAATAATTTGTGAATCATTTTCTGTTCTAAAAATTGCTAAAACTTTTAATTTACCCAAATCTCTGCGAACAATTTCCGGCTTATACATCGCTTTCATTTCATTCTTCACATATTTAATCAAATCATAAATAATGCTAAAGGTATTAATTTTAACCCCCTTTTCGCGCACCAAGTCTTCAACTTGAGATTGAACTCTAGTATTAAAACCTACTATTTGAGCGCTAGAATCTTCGGCCCTCTTGATATCACCCTCACCAATATTTCCCAAACCTTTGTGAATTATTTTTACTTTAATCTTTTTAGTATTAATTTTCATCAAAGATTCTTCAATCGCTTCAGCTGAGCCCAAAAAATCTGACTTGATAATCAAATTTAATTTCAAGGAATCGTCTTCAATTTCTGAACCAGAGCTAGCTTTTTGATCAGCTTGATTTTTAGAAATAATTTTTTTCAATTTTACTTTTTCACCATCACCAACCTCCAAAATATCACCCACTTCTGGTAAAGTTTTTAATCCCAAAACTCTAGCTGGGGTTGAAGGACCAGCTGATTTAATATTTTCTCCCTTATAATTTTTTAAATCTTTAACCTTGCCATAAATAACTCCATTAAAACAAAGTTGATCACCAATCTTAAGCGTTCCGTTTTGTACTAAGATTGTGGCCACTGGACCAGCGCCCTTATCAACACTAGATTCAACAATAGTACCAATAGCATCCGCTAAAGGATTGGCTCTCAAATTGCCCGCCTCAACATCAGCTGTTAACAAAACCATATCCAAAATATCATCAATACCAACATTATTTAAAGCTGAAACTGGAACACAAACAGTTTTGCCACCCCAATCTTCTGGGATAACATTTAATTTACTAGATAGTTCTTGTTTAGTTTTATTAATATCAGCTTCCTCTTTATCAATCTTATTAATAGCTACAATAAAAGGAATTTTGGAGGCTTCGATAATACGAAAAGCTTCAACTGTTTGAGGCTTAACACCATCATCAGCCGCCACCACCAAAATAGCAATATCAGCCACCTTAGCACCACGAGAACGCATCGCAGTAAAAGCTTCATGCCCTGGAGTATCGATAAAAGTAATTTTTTGGTCCTTGCGCACAACTTGGTAAGCGCCAATATGTTGAGTAATACCACCAGATTCTCCTGCAACTACATTGGTGGTTCTAATAGCATCTAATAATTTTGTTTTTCCATGATCAACGTGACCCATAACCACAATAACTGGAGGTCTAATTTCCAAATCAGAATCTTTTTCCTTTAAAATAGCTTCGGCTAAAATTTCTTTTCCAGAAACACCAGCCTCCTCATCATTATTTTCCTTTAAACTAACTTCCAAATTCAAACCAGCACCAATAATCACAGCTGAATCAAAATCAATTTTTTCATTCATAGAAACAAAAACTCCGTTTTTCATTAATTCTTTTAAAACTGAATTGATAGGTAAGCCCGCCAAGGCAGCTAACTCTTTTACTGAAATAAATTTCCCAATTTCTATTTTTTTAATTTCCTTAACAGTATTAGCCTCTTGCTCTCTTCTCAAAGCCTCTTCAGCCGCTCTCTGTCTTTCAACTTGAGCCATAAAAATTGGCCAATTTTTGATAATTTTTTTGGCAATAACCTTATCTACCTTAATCGCTTTTTGACCAATATTAAAACCCATCTGCGGTAAAAGTTGGCGCAACTCAAAAGGAGAAATTCTTAAAGCTCTGGCTAATTCTGTAATATTCATGACTTTATTATTATTATTTTATTAATATTTGATGTTATATTCAATTTATCTTATCTTATTTTTCCTTATTAGTCAACCAATTTGAGAACTCACAACCACAATACTTTTGTCGATAAAAACCACTATCTTTGGCCATTTTTACAGAGTTTTGACTCATCTCTTCTCTATCAAAATCCAAATCCAAAAAATTCAATTTATGGGCCTTAGCTAAATTATTAGCGAAGGTTTTAATCTTTTCTAAGTCCTTAAAAGGGCTAGTAACAAGAGTGGTGTAGAAAAGGTTGATACCTCTACTCTTGGCTAAAAGAACAGTTTTTTCCAAACGATCGAAATAACAACGCTGACAACGCAAACCTCTTTCTACCTCTTTCTCCAAGCCTCTAACCTTGTCTAACCAGGACAAGTGATTATACTCCTCTATTATCAAAGCTAAATTATATTTTTTAGCCAGGTCCCTGACCCAAAATAATCTTTTCTCATATTCCTCTAAAGTATCAATATTAGAATTATAAAAATACAAAGTAATATTATAATCTTTAATTAATTTTTCTGAAATTAAATAAGCTCCACAAGGCGCACAACAAATATGTAACAACAATTTCTTTTTTTTCTTATCTAGAAAATAGAAAAAAATTATTAGAGCTACCATTAATAAAAACAGCAAAGCCAAAGCCCAAACTTTTCCCTTACTTTGCAAGAATAAAGCACTCAAACCAAAAAATCCAGAAACAGCATAAAAAGATAAAACAGCTTGCTTTTGATTGAGGCCTAAATCTATTAATCGATGATGCAAATGTTTGCGGTCAGAAGACTTAAATGGATTTTTTCCAGAAAATAAACGTCTAATAATTGTCCATAAAACATCTAAGGCTGGCAAGCCAATAACCAAAAGAGCAATCGCAATTTTTCCACCAGAAATAATCGCCAAAACCCCCAAAATATAGCCAATAAGCAAAGACCCGCTCTCACCCAAAAATATTCTAGCAGGATTAAAATTAAAATAAAGAAAGCCCAATAAAACTCCTAAAAATAATAGAGAGGCCATAGCAATATCTGGTTGATAATATTTGGTGCTAATAGTAAACAAAAAAATTATTAGAGCTCCGATAGCTGAAACTCCGGAAGCTAGACCATCAAGCCCGTCAAGTAATTTGGTAGTATAAGTCATGCCCAAAAGCCAAGCAAAAATAAAAACTGAACTCAACCAAAAAGGAAAATAAATTAATTCCCCATTCAAGCCAGAAATTTTTTGAATGCTAACCCCTCCTAAAATTACAGCGATTGATGCCAGTACCGGCCAAATAATTTGTTTTCTAGAACTCAAATTATACTTATCATCCAAGACTCCACCAATGAGCAAAAAAATAGCTCCACCAAAAAATCCTAACCAATGATAAACATTTAAAGCACCTAAAAATAAATATTTTTTAAAAATAAATAGAGACAAAAAATAGGCGGCAAAAATAGCCACCCCACCTAACAATGGCATAGCTGTTTGATGAATCTTTCTAGTAGAATTTGGTTCATCTAAAATATTAAATTTAAAAGCCACTCTCCGAATAATACTAGTAAAAACTAGCGATATTGTAACGGAGAAAGCAATGGCCAAAATATAACTCATATTTTTTATAAAGATTTTGCTTTTTCAACGTCTAAATTACCTTCCTTATTAATAATAATGGTATCACGACGGCTTATTTTTCTAGCCAAAATTAAATTAGCGATTTCATTCTCAATTTTGTCTTGTAGCAAACGTCTTAGAGGGCGAGCACCAAACTTGGGATCATAACCAGCCTTGGCCAATTTCAACAAACCTTCTTCTTCAAATAATAAATTCATACCCTTGGCTACTAAATTTTTCTCTATTTTCTTAATCATCAATTTGGCAATAGCTAAAATATTGTCTAATGTCAAAGGCTTGAAAACTATAATTCCATCAAAACGATTAATAAGCTCGGGACGCATAATTTTATTCAAATGAACATCAATCAATTCTTGTTTAATAATTTCCATTTCCATATTTTCTTTGACTGCCTGTTGAATAAATAAAGCCCCAGCGTTGGAAGTGGCAATAATAATAGAATTAGTAAAATTAATTGTTCTTCCCTGCCCGTCAGTTAAACGCCCATCATCCAAAATTTGTAAAAATAAATTTAGAATATCAGGATGAGCTTTTTCGATTTCATCAAATAAGATTAAAGAAAATGGTTTTTTTCTAACAGCCTCTGTTAAATACCCCAAAGTTCCACCAACGTCACCAATCATTTTTCTAACACTATCGGCCAATTGATATTCACTCATATCTAAACGAATCATATATCTTTCGTCACCAAAATAAATATCAGAAACAGTTTTAGCTAATTCAGTTTTACCCACACCGGTTGGACCCAAGAATAAAAAGCTAGCAATAGGGCGAGTTCCCTCGCGCAACTCAGCTCGAGCTCGACGAAGTGATCCGGCCACTGCAGTCACAGCTTCTTCTTGCCCAATCATTCTATCATGAATTTTCTGCTCCAAATTCATCAATTTTTCCCCTTCTGATTCAGTTACTTTGGAGACCAAAATTCCAGTAATATCAGAAATGACCTCCGCAATATCATTTTTGGTGCACACTTTTTTATGCGGATCTTTTTGTGATAATTTTGACATTTTTACTGCCGCAGCCTTAATCACATCGACCGCTTTTTCTGGTAAAAATTTATCATTAATATATTTAGCTGACATATCAACTGTTTCCTCAATAGAACTATAATCAAAATAGACCCCATACTTGTTTTCAATCCAAGCGATTTTACTTTCAACCATATAGATAGCATCATCCTTGCTTGGCTCCAAAACTTTGATAGGGGCCATGGAGCTAGCCAAAGCCTTGCCCTCAATATAGCGAGAATAATTTTCACTAGAAACAGAAGCTAAACAATAAATCCCTCGACGACTCAAGGTCTCAGCCAAAACTTCTGATAATTCTAAACTTTCTTCGCTACCTGAAGCAATACCCATAATATTTTCAATATTTTCAATAAATAAAATAATATTTTTTGACTTTTGCATTTCATTAATTATGGACAATAATCTCTCCTGAGCCTGGACCGGCGAAGCACCTGAAATCAAACGAGAAACATCTAATTCCACCAAGCGCTTGTCTTCTAAAAAATTAGGAACTTCTTCTTTCACCATTAACTGAGCCAAACCTTCAATAATTGTTTTTTTACCAACACCGGGATGACCCACCAATAAAACGCCACTTTGACCACCTTCAAAAGCTTCAAAAATTTGTTTGATTTCTTTTTCTCGCGCTACGCAAGCTTCAAAATAACCATATTTGGCCATAGTGGTCATATCACGTGAAAAATAATCAATAGTCGGGGTAGCAATAGCAGTATAAGACCTGTTCATATTACCACTTGGTTTAAGTCGCGCCATTTTTCTAAAGATCTTATAATCATGTCTCATTTTGTCATTAATACTAAACCACTTAACAGCGTTTTCAATTTTGTTTTGTGATATCTCCAATTCATATAAAATTTCTTGTAAGATTGGATTTTTTTGATAACAAAATAATACAACGTTTAATACAGAAACGCTTTCCTGATTATTGGAATAAGCATCACTAAAAGCAGATAATAAAATTTCCTGAACATGAACTGACAAAACCGTTCTTTGGCCATTAGCCCTAATTTTATTTTGATCTAACAAATATTTTTTTAATAAGGCTACCAAGCTATTAATATCAACATTTAGACGAACTAGTAGGTTGCTAATACGAGGTGAATGCAGTAATGACCAAAAAAGATGAATTGTCCCAACCTCTTTTTGTTTTAATTTACTAGCCAAAAGATAAGAATTTTCTAAAATAATAGTCATTTCATCATTCAAAGAACCAGAGATATCTAATTTTGGTAATTTTTTATAATCCAAAACTCCATCTAATTTTTTTAATGGTCTCAATGTTTTTATTCTTTGCATGCGAGCCTTTTTTTCGCTAACTCGATAAATAATAAACATGTCAAAGATTAAAGAAATTAAGAACAACAAAACCAAGGCATTAGAACTCTTATAAAAGAATAAAAGTGTTTCCGGCCTTAATATTATAAAGTTTATGTTTAAATAAATCCAAAAAATAAAGCATAAAAGACCGGCTATGCCAAAAACATAAGCTGATAAATCAATAGCTTTATCAACTTTTAACTTACTTCGACGAAGCATAATCAAAGATCTTTTAAAGAAAAAATTAAAAGACACTACTCTATTAAAAAAGATAGCTGAAACTCTAGATTTAGCATCAACCGTGAAATCACCTTCTTGCAAAATAAGACTCTCTCTTTGCTTTTTATTCATATAAAAATATTAAAAAATTTTTTGGAAAATTAGATAAATAATAGCTATTGGTAAAAATATCCATAAGGCTACGGCCATCATAGCTAAAACTAGAAAAATTAGGAATATAAAAAAACGAACTATAACTTGAATTAAACGAATCACAAAACTAATCAAACGACTGACAATATCGCTTTGACCATACATTGGGGTAAAAATATTTTTCAACCAAACTCCAGCGCCAATTATCATCCAGCGCTCATTCAAAAAAACCTTGACGTCACCCAAAAAACGAAGTAAGCCAGTGCTATACCACCACAAAGGGAAAAAAGCGATATCAAGAATAATTTTGACTGAAATTTTACTTAAAAAAAACAAAAAATTGCTATTCATAATTTATTTTTTAGCCTTATATTTATAGATCTTTATATTAATATAATAACAAAAAAAGCTGATTTTGGCAAAAACCAGCTTTTTGAAAAACACTTAAAAACAAGGGGGAAATACTTTGGCTATTTAACTGAAATTAAAATATTATCTTTTAGGCCAATATCCAAGGAAACTTTATCTCCGTCTCGGACCTTGCCCTCAATAATACTTAATGATAATTCGTCTAAAATCATATTTTGGATTACCCTTTTTAGGGGTCTAGCACCAAAACTCGGATCATAGCCCTTTTCTGCTAAATGTTTTTTAACCTTGCTAGAAATTTTAACGGCAATGTTCTTGTTTTTTAAACGAACTTCAACCTTTGACAATTCTAAATCAATAATTTGTTCCAAATTATCTTTGCTTAAATTTTTGAAGATAACAATTTCATCAATTCTATTTAAAAATTCTAATTTAAAATAATCACGCAAAACACTATCAATTTTTTCCTTCATTTCTTCCTGACGTAATTTATTATTTTGTTCTTCATTTTCTCCGCTAGAAAAACCGATAGAATATTGTTTAATAACTTCGTTGCCTAAATTGGAAGTCATAATAATTATAGTATTTTTAAAATTTACCTTTCTTCCCTTAGCATCGGTTAAAACACCATCATCCAAAATCTGTAATAAAATATTAAAAGTTTCAGGATGAGCTTTTTCAATTTCATCAAATAAAATAACGCTATAAGGGCGACGACGAATTTTGTCAGTCAATTGGCCACCATCATCATGACCAACATAACCCGGAGGTGAGCCAATTAATTTAGCAACACTATGGCGTTCCATAAATTCACTCATATCAAAGCGAACTAAAGCATTTTCATCATTAAACATAAAACGAGCTAAAGTTTTGGCTAATTCAGTTTTACCAACACCAGTTGGTCCAACAAATAAAAAGGAACCGATTGGTTTTTTTTCTTCATTAATACCAGCTCGACTACGACGAATAGCATTAGAAACAGCCTTAATAGCCTCATCCTGGCCAATAACCGCTTTATTCAATTCAATTTCAGCTTTGGCTAATTTTTGAATTTCGCTTTCCAACATTTTGTTGACCGGAACACCAGTCCAACGAGCAACCACCTTAGCAATATCCTCTTCATCGACCTCCTCTTTCAAAATATGCTGTCCTTTTTTCTGAATCTTTAATAAAGTTTCTTGCTGTTTTTTTATTTCCTTATCAAGCTGCGGAATAAGAGCATAACGAATTTCAGCCACTTTAGTTAAATCATCTCCCTTGCGCTCAATAATATCAGCTTCCATTTTTAATTCATCCATTTTTCTCTTTGATTCTCTGATTTTAGAAATAATTTCCTTTTCATTATTCCAATGAATTTCTAATTGATTAGCTTTCTCTTTTAATTCTTCTAACTCCTTATTCAGTTTATTCTTTTTGCTTGGATTATTAATATCAGAACTAACTAATCCAGCACGCACAATTTCCAGGCGCTTAATTTCCCTTTTCATATTATCCAATTCTTCCGGCATAGAATCGATTTCCATACGTAAAGCCGAAGTAGCTTCATCTACCAAATCAACTGCCTTATCCGGTAAAAAACGATCCGAAATATAGCGACTAGAAAGTTTGGCTGCTGCTATTAGTGCCTCATCAGTAATTCTAACTCCATGATGTACTTCATATTTTTCCTTAATACCACGAAGAATAGAGATAGTATCTTCAATGGTTGGTTCGGCTACATATATTGGTTGAAAACGACGCTCTAGCGCAGCATCTTTTTCAATATATTTTTGATATTCCTTGGTAGTAGTAGCACCAATAGTGCGCAAATCTCCCCGAGCCAAGGCCGGTTTTAACATATTGGAAGCATCCATTGCTCCTTCGCTAGCACCAGTGCCAACTAAAGTGTGTAGCTCGTCAATGAATAAAATAATTTTACCTTCTTGGGTTTTAATTGTTTTTAAAACTGATTTTAAACGATCTTCAAACTCGCCTCTAAATTTTGCTCCAGCCACCAAAGCACCCAAATCCAAAGAAACAACTTCTTTATTTTTTAACATCTCCGGCACATCACCACTAACAATTCTTTGGGCTAAACCTTCAACGATGGCAGTTTTACCAGTACCAGCTTCACCAATTAACACTGGATTATTTTTGGTGCGACGAAGAAGAACTTGCATAATGCGACGAATTTCATTATCACGACCAATAACTGGATCCAGTTTTTCTTGACGAGCCAATTCGGTTAAATTGACTGTATATTTTTCCAAGGTTCTAAATTTACTTTCTGGTTCCGGGTCAGTTATTTTTTGAGAGCCTCGTAGTTCTTTTAAAATTTCCAAAACTTTTTCGTATTCAACATTAAAACTTAATAATACTTTTTGGGCTGGGGTCTTCACTCCAATCAAAGCTAAAAAAATATGTTCGGTGGAAATAAATTCGTCGCCCATTCTATCAGCTTCTTTTTGTGAGCGATCAAAAATTGAAACCACCTCACCTGTTCCCTGAACGGCTTGAACTGATTCAAAATTGGTAGCGTTAGTTTTAACCCGAGGTAGTTTTTTGATTTCATTAAAAGTCATTTCTTCAATTAACTCCGGATCAATTTTTAATCTGTCAAAAATAACCCGAACCAGACTCTCGTCTTGATGCATTAAAGCCATTAAAAGATGGAGGCCTTCAATATATTGCTGGCCTGAATCAGTTGCAATAACCTGCGCATTAATAATAAGTTCCTGCGATTTATTGGTAAATTTATTAAACATATCTTTATTTTAATAATTATAATTTTTAAATAAATTAGCAGTCATAGAGTATGACTGCTAATAGTATATATTATCTGCTAAAATAGGTCAAGATATGAAAAAAAATGAAACTTTATAAAAAATATCAAAAACCTATAACTTTATAAAGTTTTAATAGCCTCACTTAAACTTTTTACAAAAACAAACTTAAGCTTTTTATAAGAAGAAATTAACTTTTCCCTATCCTTAGTCGCTGTCATATCTGGCAAAATAACAGTGTCAAAGCCCATTTTTTCCGACTCCTTCAAACGCATATCCAAATGAGAGATAGCGCGCAACTCTCCACCCAATCCCAATTCCCCTAAAACCATAGTTTTACCGCCCAATTCCTTATTCAAGAAAGAAGAAATAATAGCTAAAGAGACAGCCAAATCCAAGGCTGGATCGTTGGTTTTAAACCCGCCAACAATATTTAAAATAATATCTTGACTCATTAAATCTAATTTTTGTTTCTTGGAAATAACAGCTGACAAAACTTGTAAGCGATTACTATCAAAACCAGAGCTCTTTCTCTGCGGATAACCAAAAACCGTTTTAGAAACCAAAGCTTGAACGTTTATTAAAAATGGCCGACGACCTTCGATCACGCAAGAAAAAACAGAGCCTGGAAAAGCTAATGACAAATCAGCGTCTAAAAAAGATAAGCTAGGATTCTTTACTTCTGCAAAACCCAAGCCTGTCATTTCCAAAACTCCAATTTCATTGACACTACCAAAACGATTTTTTACTGAACGCAAAACACAGTGACCACCTCGTCCGTCATTTTCTAAATATAAAACTACATCAACAATATGCTCTAAAGATTTCGGGCCAGCCACCTGTCCATCTTTGGTAATATGACCAATTAAAAATACTGGGATATCATATTTTTTGGCTAACTCCATAAATTTAACAGCCACCATTCTAATTTGCCCTACCCCACCAGCTTCACTTAAAATAGAAGCTGAATAGATAGTCTGGATAGAATCAACAATCAACATCGCTGGCTTAGCCTTAATAACAGTAGAAATTATTTTTTCTAAATTAGTCTCACCAATAAATTTAAATTTCTTTAAATCACATTTTAAACGCTCCAAACGAAGCTTCACTTGACTGGCTGATTCTTCGCCTGAAATATATAAAACATCGGACAGATTTTGATTATTTTTTAATAAAGAATTAGCAATTTGAGCTAAAATAGTAGATTTTCCAACCCCCGGTTCACCGCTTAAAAGATTGATAGAACCCATCACCAAGCCACCTCCCAAAACTCTATCAACTTCAGAAATGCCAGAACTCAATCTAATATTTCCGCTATCTTTCACTTGGCTTAAATCAGTAATTCCAGCTACCCCCACTTTACTCAAAATATTTTCCTCTTCAATTTTTTTTGCATCTTTAATATCAGCCAACAAGGTTCCCCACTGACCACATTCCAAACAACGCCCACTCCATTTTGGAAATTGGGCGCCGCAATTTTGGCATTCGTAAATTGTTTTAATTTTTTCTGACATAGGAATAAAAAGCAATCTTTTATTCTATTTAGCTAATTCGTTTTCTACTAAATTTTCCAAATCTTCTTCACTCAAACTACCAATTACATCTAAATCATTAACATAAATATACGGGATTCCAGCTACACCTAAATTTTCAGCTTCTTCCACATTACGTAAAATCATTTTATCAGTTTTGTCACTTTTTAAACACGATTCAAAACTAGAAACGTTTAATTTCAAACTGCTAGCCAAATTCAAGAATAATTGATTTTTAATATTATTAAATTCTCCCTGACTTTCTTTTAATAAGTGGCGATAATCCCAAAATTTTCCCTGATCATTGGCACAACGGACAGCCCGAGCTGCTTGATAAGAGAAGTCGTTTATAGTTTTTAGATCAGGATAATCCTTCCATATTATACGCACATCTTGGTTAAATTTATCATAAACTTTTTTAATAACTTCTTCTTGTTCATAGCAGAAAGGACAAGCCAAATCAGAAAAGTAAAAAATTTTAATTTTTGCCTGTTCTGAACCCAAGCTAGGATCTTGCCCGTCATCAATTGGCTGGCTTAAATCACTTGCTAGTTCCCCCTTTCCTAAAACAAAGGGATCCAAACTTTCGGAGATTTTGTTATCCTTGTAGTCTGCAATAAACTCTTTGGCCGCTTCATCTTTGGCGGTATACAAAGCATTTTTCAAAAAATAAATTGAAAAAACTAAAAATAAAAACAAGACAATAGAGACAGAAACAAAAATTATTTCAAAATAATTTTTTTGTTTTTTGACTTTGCTTGTTTTTAAAACCTTAGCTCCAGAAATTTCTTTCTTCATATTTTTATTAAATTAATAAATAATTTTATTGCCAGTGAGCAGAGTCTACCAACCATTTTCCGCCTTCATTAACAAAAACTACTTTAATATTTTGATTATAATTCTTTTCAGAACCGTCAGCTGTGACTTCTTGTCTTTGAGCTTCAACCATCACATCAATACTACTACTTTTTTCTGGGTTAATAATTTCTGGTTCTAATAAAACTTTAGTAGTAATACCATAATAACCTTCTGAATTCTCCCTATTATCTCTTAAATTTGCCACATAAGAATCAGCCCAAGTTTTCATTTTGGAACTCATTAAAGAGCGCAAATCTTCAATATTGCCATAATCAGAATGATTAGAAAAAGAACCAAATCTCTCAGCAAAGAAACGAGCAATTTGTTTAAAATCATCTTCTTCCCAAGCCCTATTATCTTCAGCTGTTTGATCAAAGGTATAAACCTTATTATTTTTTCTTTCTTCAATCATTTTTTCAAATTCTTCTTTTTGTTCTTCCTCAGTTAAAACACCTTTCTTCCCACCATTAAATAAATTTTTTAAAAAATTATTATTAGGTTGAACGAACAAATAAATAATAACGGCTAATAAAATAACAGCTAACGCAATTAGAATATAGCCAATTTTTTTTCTATTAGAACTTAACATAAATTTATATTTAATTATATTTATAATATTTTATATTACACCTCTTCCTCCTGCTCAGCTTGTTTTCTGGCAAATTCTTTTTTAGCCTCTGCAATTTCTAATAATTGACGCGGGTCAGAAGTAATCACTTGGTCTTCGCTATAAGAAGCTACTATTTTAATAGCTACATGTTTGTTGCCAGCGAAGAAAATACCTTCCCCAATCCCACATTCTAATAATAGATATTTTTCTCCTTCGGTCAACATAAATGTTTTTTGTACTAAATCAATCGCAGCTGGAGATTGTTTTAATAATATCTGTAGAGAAGAGTTGGTTACAATAGCTTGTCCATAAGGCGAGGTTAAGAAGTCATTAACATCCTGAGTAATAGTAGTAACACCTAAATAATATTTACGACAACGCTTTACTAGGGCAAAAATAAATTTAGCTGAATCCTCGTTTTGCATCATCCACCAAGCTTCGTCAATTACCAAAACTCTTTTTTTAGTTTCACTACGAACCACATTCCAAATATAATTAATAATAGTATAAATAGCTATCGGACGAAGTTCGTCTTCCAAATCACGCACTGAGAAGCAAACCAATTGATTATTCATTTCCACATTAGTCAAATTATTTAACAAACCAGCAAAGGTGCCTTCAGTATATTTTTTTAAACGACGAGACAATTCTGCTCCACCCTCCATACCATCTAAAACTTGTTGAAAGTCAGATAAAGTTGGTGGCTCAACTTCAGATAAATTTGAATCTGAGGTTATATCACTTTTAGCATAGGTTTCTAGTAAAGCTCTATCAACTATAGAATCTTCATCATGATTCAAATTTCCAATCATTAAACGAACCAAGCCCTTCAAAGTAATAACAGCGCTACGAATAATATCTTTAGGCTTAGCTTCCCCACCCACAGAACGAGGCAGGTCAAAAGGATTAATTTTACTTTCACTGGATAAAGAAATATTTACATAGGTTCCGCCCACTGCATCAGTCAAATATTTATACTCATATTCCGGGTCAATAATAATAACATCAGTCCCCATCATTAAAGAACGCAAAACCTCCAATTTTATACAATAACTTTTACCAGCACCAGAAGTCGCAAACACAACTGAATTGGCGTTTTGCAAAGAAAATCTATCAAATAAAATCAAACTATTATTATGTCGATTGATACCATACAAAATTCCTTTATCACTAGTTAGTTCACTGGAAATAAAAGGAAAGGATGAGGCAATAGGTGAAGAATTCATATTAAAAGTAATATA
>CAYYLI010000011.1:0-17307 GCA_964472595.1 uncultured Gammaproteobacteria bacterium
GCTCTAATATCTGGACTAATCAATTTTTTGCCATATAACTTACTTGGTCCGGTCACCACGACTCGATGTGGATCACACATGGTAATATTAGCCCCCATTTGAGATAACATATCAGTCCAAATAAGACGACGATCATAAATTGTTTCATGAATCAAAGAATTACCCCTAGCCTGAGTCATTAACACAACATAAGGTGATTGCAGGTCAGTTGGAAAACCTGGATATTCATGAGTTTGAATATCATATGGTTTCAAAACTCCACTTTTTTTCATTTTAATCCAAGTTTTTCCAGTTTCAAAATTAACTCCAATTTTTTTAAAAATTGTAAGCAAAACTGAAATATTTTCTGGGTTACAATTAGTAATTGTAATTTCTGAATTGGTTGCGGCTGCCATAATAGCAAAAGACCCCGTCTCAATTCTATCTGGCATAATTTTAATATCCCCACCTTTCAATTTTTTAACTCCAGTTATTGTAATGGTTGGGGTTCCAGCGCCAGAAATTTTAGCTCCGCAACGATTTAGATAATCAGCTAAATATTTAATTTCTGGTTCCATAGCACAATTTCTTAAAGTAGTTTTTCCATCAATTAAACAAGCAGTCATCATCAAGCTTTCCGTCCCAGTAACTGAAACTTTAGGAAAAAAGAAGTCACAACCTTTTAATTTGTCAGCGTAGATATAATAAGAGCGCTCCTCTTCTTTAATTTTAGCTCCAAAAGCCAAAAAACCGTCAATAAATAAATCAATTGGACGACCGCCAGCACCAATAACACAACCGCCCGGATGAGGAAAACGAACTTTTTTAAAACGAGCTAAAAGTGGTCCCACAAACATAATAGAAGTACGAAATTTATCAGCCAACTTGGGTGGCAAGTCAGTAGTCTTGGCCTTCTTAGCCTCAATAATAGTTTTACCATTAGTAGTCGTTACAGAAAACCCCAATTCCTCTACCAATTGCAAAGATTTAAAAATGTCCTCAATTTTAGGTAAATTCTCAATAGTCATTTTTTCAGCAGAAAGCAGGGCCGCTGGAATAACTTTTAAAGCTAAGTTTTTTGCTCCACCAACTTTTATTTCTCCTTTTAATGGCTTTTTACCATTTATTAAAAATTTTGCCATAGTCAAAAAATTAATTTTATATTTATTTTATAAGTAATTTAAAAATTCCTTCTTGGTTACCAATTTTTCCAGAAAAATACAAAACCCCACCCAATCGATCCATTACTAAATTAGAAACAGAATTCAAAGAAATCAAGTTAATAGAATTCTTTTCGTATTTTAAATCAAAAATGGTAATGCTTTTATCAGTGGAATAAATAATATACTCCTTAGGATGCCAAACAGCGCTAGTGATTTTATCCTCCAAACGAGTTAATAGATTTTTCTCAGCTGTTAAAGCATTGAAGGTAAATATTTCAAAATCAGTAAAATATAATAAAGTGTTGTTATTAATAAAATTAAAACCCTTAACATTAGAAATTGTTGCCCAAACAGAATTTAAGCGAGAGGCATTATTTATTACGTAAATGCTATTAAAATTCTTATCATAAACATAAATAAAAGCTGAGGATCCAGAGATTGGTAAAATTTGGTAAGTATCTGAAAGTGGCAAAGAAAATTCTTTATACAAAGTTTTATTTTTATAATAAATTTTCAAGAAACAATTACTAGCATCTTTTTGTATCAAATAATAAAAATTATTATAAAAATGATAATCAACTATATTTTCCGAGGAGAAAATTAATTCCGAGGGTTTAGTAGAAAAATCATAAACTTTTAACTCTTTATTATTTTTTAAATAATACAAATTTTTATCTATAATTTTAATCATACTAAAATCAGCTTTCTCATCCTCCGGCCAATCAAGGTATTTTTTCTTATTATAATCAAAAATAATATTTTTATTTAAGATAATTTTTTTATCGCCGATAAACTCAGCTGTTTTGACATCATTCATTAACTTAATATCTTTTTCATCTTTCAAGTCTAATAAAACCTTGTCGCTCTCCAATAATATTTTTTGGAAAGAGGGGTCAATAGATATGTTTTGCAAACTAGAAGCGTGAGAAAGTACCGGTAAATTCTTTTTAAATAAAACAATATCTTCTAAATAAGTAGATTGACCAGGATGTATATTAATTTTTTGTTCAAAAGGCCAATAAGCATCACTTTCTATACGTAAAATATATTCACCGGGTAACAAATTTTTAACCTTATATGGAGTTTTAATAACTTTATTTTTCAAAACATTAGCGTCAAAAAATAAGCCCCGAAATTGCCTTTCCAAACTAACAATAGCCCCCTTAGGATTGGAATCTAAAACTAATATTCCGGTTTTTTGTACTGGAATTTTGCCTCGCAGAACACTATCCCAAGACAAGCGATAACCACTAGCATACAAAGAAAAAACGGTAGTTAAAATAAAAAAGATACCAACAAAAGAGAAAAATAAGATGTTACGAAAACGATATGACATTTTTTTAAAATTTAATACTAAAGATTTTCAGCCATTTCTTTAATTAATTTCTTTAAATCTTCACCAATTTCTTCATGTTTAACGCCCAATTTTAATGTGGCTTTGATAAAGTTTAATTTGTTTCCTGTGTCCAACCATTCTCCTTCTATCTTTTTTCCATACAAAGGTTTACCTTTTTCCAGCATTAAATCAAAAGCATCAGCCAAACGAATTTCACCTGATTTTCCATCTTTCATATTATGTAATTCTTGAAAAACTTCTGGGGTAATAATATACAAACCAACCGCGGCTAAATTCGATGGAGCTTTATCAATATCCGGTTTTTCAACAAATTTTTTAATCTCATAATTTCCCTCTCCTAAATCAAGGCCGTCAATAACACCAAATTTATTCACCTCATTTTTATCAACTTCCGATAAACCAATAACTGGATCTTGATATTTTTCATATAGCTCTATTAATTGTTTTACTGGAGAAACCTTAGAATCATATAAAGTATCACCAAACATAATTAAGACCGGCTCATCAAAAACTAAGTGAGAAGCACAATTAATAGCATGGCCATCACCCAAGGGGATAGCTTGTCTAACATAAGAAAATTTAGCTAGAGAATCAATTTCTTTAATTTTAGCAACCAAATCCATCTTGTTTTTTTCTACTAAAGTGTTTTCCAATTCAAAAGAATAGTCAAAATGATCTTCAATTGATCTCTTACCTCTTCCAGTAACAAAGATAATTTCTTCAATACCAGCTGAAACAGCGTCTTCTACTAAATATTGAATTACCGGCTTATCAACTACTGATAACATTTCTTTAGGTTGAGCTTTGGTGGCTGGTAAAAATCTAGTTCCAAAACCAGCTACTGGCATAATCGCCTTTCTAATTTTTTGCATACTATCTAAAATTAAATAAATTAATTATATTCCCCACTTGAGAAAATATTTAAACCAAGATTTAATATGTTCTCTGGCTATCCTGCTCTCAAAGATAGAGCGATACCAAGGCATCTGAGCACTAGCCCTAGCATGACAATGAATGACAACCGCCTCAGGATTATATACAACTTTCATATTAGCTTTATGCGCCCGACGACAAACATCAATATCTTCAAAATACATAAAAAATCTTTCATCAAAACCAGAAAAACCTTCTCTCCTTATAAGCAAACAAGAGCCCATCAGCCAATCTACTTCCTCTATTATAGCATGAGAAGAGTCTTTCATCAAAAATAAGTCTTCGTGTTTTTTAAAAATCTTTCCTAAAAAAGTACGACGAATTAAAGGAGTATATATTTTAGGAAAACGAGAACAAGAATATTGTAAGCTACCGTCCGGGTTTAATAATTTAGGACCAACAATACCAACACTTGGATTAGCCTTTAAATAATTAAATAAAATTTTGATAGCATCTTTTGATAAAACAGTATCGGGATTTAAAATTAAAATAAATTCTCCCTGAGCTTCTTTGATGCCCAAATTATTTCCCCCACCCATACCAATATTTTTGGGGCTAGAAATAAACTTAAAATCAATAATATTTTTTAGATCAGATAAATCATCACCCGAACAATTATCAACCACAATAGTTTCAAAAGAAATATTAGCCAAATCTGATTCAGAAATTGACTTTAAACACTCTCGAGTTTTATCTTTTGATTTATAATTAACAATAACAATTGAAATATCCATAAAAACTAAATATTTAAAAATCTAACAATGAGTTTTACAAAATAAAAATAAATATTTAAAAAGAAATTAGCCAAGCGAAGTAAGGGACTACCAACTTCTTGATACCAAATACGACCTGATATTAGCTTTACTATTTCTTTTTCTTTTAAACATCTATTATTTTGAATTTGACGACGCTCTGAAATAATTCTTTGCCAATTTTTTATTTGGAAAAAATAGGCCCAAGTTTTGAACTTCTCTTTTAGACTTCCATTAAGGACAGAAAAGAATAAAAGGCCCAATTCCATAATTATAACAGCTGGAATAATTAATAGCAAAGTTATAATATGATAGTTTTTTAGGATAGTTATTGTACGATTTCTATCCATAAAATAATATTTGCTAACCGAACGACTAAACTCATATTTATGATAGACTATCGCATCTTCCGCCAAAAGGCAAGAGTAGCCAGCGAGCCAAATTCTCCAACCTAAATCCTGATCCTCATTATACATCCAATAAGTCTCATCAAATAAACCAACTTTTTGTAAAACCGAAGACTTGAAAAGAACGGCTGCTCCAGAAGGATAAAAGATCTTACTTTGCTTTTTAACCTTTCCTTTATTTAATAATTGTTGATAATTATCACGGTAATTTAAACAATAACCAAAACCTAAAAAATGAGTGCTGTTGCCTAAACTATTTACTAATTCGGTTTCGGGATGAAGCATCAATCTAGCCTGTACTGCCCCAATACCCTCCTCGCTCTCTATGAGATCCATCATTTTAGAAACAGTTCTTTTATCAGAAATCGTATCCATATTAATAAGCAAAACATGGCTAAAATTTTGTTTTAAAGCAATTTTAATAGCATCGTTATTGCCCTTAGCAAAACCATCATTGTTTTCATTTCTAATAATTTCAGCCCCGGGCGCCCCTTTCTTTAAAAAATCAAAGGACTCCAAACTGCTAGCATTATCAACTATAAATATTTTTATTTCACCTAAATAATCTTGTTCTTTTAAACTATTAAAACAATCTGCTAAATATTTAACAGCATATTGTTTATAATTTAATAAAATAATAGCTACTCTATTTTCCATAACAAGAAATTAATTTACCCTTTTGGTTTTAATAAAGGTAGAAAAAACAAAAGTCAAAAATTTACCAAAAGGCCAAATAACTTTTAAGACATAATATTGCCAAGCTGGATGCCATTTTCTAAAATATTTCAACATAGAATCAGAAAAATATTTTTGCGCTCGGCCTTTTTTCAATAAAGCAAAACTTTGGCCAACATAATCAAGACAAAAAGCATTGGGATTATACCAAACCTCTCCCCCCATTTTATAAACCTGTTTACAAAAATCTGTTTCCTCAAACCAAACAAAATATCTCTCATCCAAAAGTGGTAAATCTAAACCGCTCAATTGTTGATAAGAATTTTTATTAATCATAAAAAAGGACCCTCGAACAGAGTCAACTTTTTGTGCCAAATTATAATCAAAATCCAAACACAAATAACGTCGTAAAATTTTAGGAAAAAGATGAGGCAGTTTTAAAACTATCGCCAATTGATCAAAAAACTTGGGAAAATGACGCACATGCTTGATAGTTTTGTTATTACTATCAACCAATAAACAGGAAGATACTACAGCTTGAGGATTTTTTTTAGCAAATCGTAAGGACTGATAAAGCGTTTCGGGAAATAATCTCATATCTGGATTTAAAAGTAAAATATATTCTCCCCGAGATTGTTTAATAGCAATATTATTAGCCTTAGAAAAACCAAAATTTTTCTCATTTCTAATTAATTTCACCTGAGGAAAACATTTTTCCACCATATCAGCCGATGAGTCAACCGAAGCATTGTCAACCACTAAAACTTCTAGAGAAAAATCTTCATCTTCAGGAAATTTGGAATTAAAAATTGACTCCAAATTTTTTTGTAATTTTTCTCGAACGTTATAAGAAACGATTATGATTGATAAATTCATAAAAGAATTTTAATAATTATTTTTTAATTTTTATTAATTTAGTTCTATCAGTACTACCGACTGTAATCGAAATGTTGTTTACCCCCAAAGAAAAGGTTTTAGCTAAAAATTTAACAATTTCTCGATTAGCCTGATTTTTTACAGCCGGAACCGACACTGCCATATATATCATCTCAATGTCCTTGCCGTCAACATTATTCTTTTTTATCTCTTTAATTTTGGTTTCGCCAGATCCAGGAAAAATTTTACATAATAAATAAACCGCTCCTTCCTCTTCTAGCCTTTTCTTATATTTTGTTAACATTTTTTTATTATTAAAAATAAATTTATTCAGCAAATAATATTACATTTGGTATATTTCTACCTGGTCCCACCATATGTTCATCATTATAATATAGAGCTGTAGAAGAACCACCGTCTAAGTTAATAGCATATTTTACTTCCATAGCTTTAAGTATTTCAGCTAAATCGGCTACGGTTGATTTTCTAGCCACTACCAAATATATTGTTCCCTTATCTCCAATTGAAATTCCTGGCTTATAGGCAATAGCTGTCCTAATAGTTTTTACATCGGATTGACTACTATCCAACTCCCAATCAATTAATAAATTTTTACCATCTTCAACTAAACGAGGCTTATTTCCAATCGCTGCCTGTAATTTCACTCCATAAGTAGATTCAAATTGATAAACACCGGCAAACTCTCGACTATCTTTAAAATAATAAAATTTATTATTCTCATCAAAGGCCATAATTGGACCGGTAGTTGGATACTTTAGTTGATTAGTATTAATGAAAGTTTTTAAACGAGAGTTATACACTGGGAAAAAATAATAATTTAATTTTGCTCTAGAAGTATCAAAATATGTTCCGTTGATTCCGGCAAAAGCATTATTTTCCAAAACATAATCAATCAAGGGTTTCGCTGGCCCAGTACCAACACAATCTTCAGAATTAGCGGTATCAGTAATAATTTTTAGCTTAGGATTATTTAAATTAATTTCAATAACATCAACAAAAAAATCATCACCTAAAACATTAACTGCATTTTTAAATTTATAAGAGCTATACATATTAATACTTTCATTAAAAGTATTTTTATTTATATAAGACAAATTCTTTTTATTGATACCCAAACCCAATTCTCGCATAATAGCAAAAGCATCATCGGGTCGACCCAAATAATGCTTTTTAAAAGTTAATGGATTTATATACCAAGCCTCCCCATTCTTTTCAACTTGTAAAATTATCTTTCCGGCCAGCTTTTTAGCTAATTCTAAGTCTCCTTCAACCTCCATTCCGGCTGAAGCAATTTTTTGAAAATCAAGCTCAGCAATACCAAGACCCAGCTCTCGCATAACTTTAAAAGCATCTTGTGGTCGGCCAAGATAGTATCTTTTATTATTTTCTGGATAAACATACCAAGCTTCCCCATTTCTTTCAACATCTAGCAGTATTCTGCCCGACAAATTAGATGCCACGCTAGCCTCAACCTTAAAGACAGGGCAAAACAAAAAAAAGAAGAAAAATAATAGTAAGTAGTGTTTTTTTATCATAAGTTTTCACTCTAAATTTATTGTTATTATACCACTTCAAAACTAAAAAAGAAAGCATTTGCTAAGCCCTAAAATATTTGTTATTATTAAGGTGTAATTTATTAATTAAACAACGTTTTATGGCAAATATTTATATTTATGACGAGTTTAGTCCAGAGGACACTGCTATGATGCAAGCTTTATATTCTAGAAGCCCCAAAAGTGTAGTTGAGCATGTCGAAAAAGTAAAATCTAGTGGTTCTGGTAAATTTATGGAAACATTTTATGTGGGGTACGGCCATGCCAGTATTGCGGATTGTGGTAGCACCACTATTTTCATCGAAAAACTGTCAATTTTAGCTGATAAAGCAATACAAGATTGGCAACTTTATTCAGGGCAAGAAACATCCACCCGCTATATTGATATGGGAAAACAAGAAATCATTGATCCACTAAAAACATCTGATTCAAAGCAAATAATTGATAAATGGATGGATTTTTATATAAATAATCAAGAAGAAGTCCAAAAATATCTTAAATCTAAGTATCCTAAAAAAACAGAAGAAGACGAAGTAATCTACGAAAAGGCTATAAAAGCTAGATGTTTTGATATAACTCGCGGATTTTTGCCAGCCGGAATCACAACTCAATTGAGTTGGCATACCAATTTAAGACAAGCTTATGATAAATTAACCTGGCTAAGACATAATCCTCTGCCAGAAGTTAAAGACATAGCTCAAAATATTTTAAAACAACTACAAGAAAAATACCCTAATAGCTTTGGCCAAACAATCCAAGAGGAACAAGAAGATTATCGAAAAATGGTTTCAAATAAACACAATTTCTTAAAACCAAAAAATCTAACAGAGACTATAATAAAAACAAACATTAAAAATGAAGACCTGCACGAGTTTAAGGATATTTTAGAAAATAGACCAGCAAAAACAGGCTTACCTGGATTTTTGGGGGAACTTGGACAAATAACATTTGAGTTTTTGTTAGATTATGGCTCATTTAGAGATATTCAAAGACATCGCAACGGAATTTGTCGGATGCCACTGCTAACAACAGAACTTGGATTTAATAATTGGTATATAGAACAATTACCAGAAAATCTGCAAATAAAAGCCAAAGAATTAATTTCTGAACAAATAGAATCAATAAAAAACCTAAATGTCTCAGAAGAAATTAAACAATATTACACTGCTATGGGTTTTAATGTCTATTGCCAAAACACCTACGGTTTGCCAGCAATGACATATGTTGTTGAGCTACGCTCTGGAAAACCAGTTCACCCAACATTGAGAAAAATAGCGCATCAAATGTACAAATCTTTATCTGAAAAATTACCCAATTTAAAATTACACTGCGATTTAGAACAAGATGACTGGGATTACAGAAGAGGCCTCCAAGACATTACACTAAAAAACAATTAAATTATAATTAATAACAAAAAACAAACATGTCAAACAAGAAAGTTGTCATCGGTTTAACCGGTCAAATCGCCTGCGGAAAAGGTGTTATCAAAAAATTCTTAATCGAAAACTACAAAGCGAGTGATTATCGCTTTTCAACCATTCTAAGAGACGTTTTGATTCGACTTCACGTTGAACAGACTAGAACTAATATTCAAAACATGTCCACTCTTCTTCGCCAAATGTTTGGTGAAGATATTCTAGCCAATGTAATGGCTGAAGATGTTAGAGATAATAATGATAACTTTATCGTAATTGATGGAATCAGACGCTTAGCCGATATTAAACATTTACAAAAAATTCCAGGCTTTTTCTTGGTTAGTGTTGAAGCCAGTGAAGAAGTTAGATACAAAAGAGTTATTGAAAGAAATGAAAATCCAGGAGATGACAAAAAAACATTTGCTGAATTTCAGAAAGATGATATTGCTGAAACTGAAGTTCAAATTCCAGAAACCATGTCCCACGCTGATTTTGTTATCAATAATGACGGAACTTGGGAAGAATTATGGGAACAAATCCATGATTTAGTTAAAAAGATTAACGAAAAATAATAATATGACTTTTGCTGAGTATCAAAAATGGGCCCAAGAAACAGCTATTTACCCCAACAAAGGTGATAACTATATTTACCCAGTTTTAGGTTTAGCCGGAGAAGCTGGCGAAGTAGCTGACAAGGTAAAGAAAATAATGCGCGATGATAATGGAATTATCAGCGAAGAAAAAAGAAGTGAAATCGAAAAAGAATTAGGCGATGTCTTATGGTATGTATCACAAACAGCAGTCGAATTTAAAATTGATTTAGAAAATGTAGCTCAAAAGAATTTAGAAAAATTAAAATCACGCCTAGAAAGAAATTGCATTTCTGGAAGTGGTGATAACCGCTAATTATATGGCAGATCAAGGTAAATTAATTGTTTTTTACGGAACCAATAATCTCGGGAAAACAACTCAAGCTCGAATTTTAATTGAAAAATTAAAAAATCTAGGAATTGAAGCTGAATATCTAAAATATCCAGTATATAATTTAGAGCCATCTGGCCCAATTATTAATTCATATCTTCGAGAAGGTAATCCGTACAATCTTAGTGCCCGAGAAGCTCAATTAATTTACATTATCAATCGTAGTCAATACCAAGAAGAATTAAAAAGAAAATTAGACTCAGGAATTTATATCATTGCTGAAGATTATGTTGGAACAGGATTGGCTTGGGGTATCGGAGCGGGAATAGATTCGTCTTTTTTAGAAAAAATTAATTCCTTTTTAATGAAAGAAGATTTAGCTATTCTTTTTGATGGCGAAAGATTCAAAGAAGCCATTGAAGCCAACCATAAACATGAATTAGACGATGAATTTTCACGTAAGGTAAAACAAGTTCATCTTGATTTAGGAAAAAAATATAATTGGAAAAAAATTAATGCTAATCTCAGCATTGAAGAAATTTCAGAGATAATCTTTTCTGAAATAAAAAAAATAATTGAATAACATGAAATATGATGTCATTATCGGCCTTGAAATACACGCCGAAATAAACACTAAGAGCAAGGCTTTTTGTTCCTGTGCCAACGATCCTTTTAACTCCAAACCAAATTCTGTTGTTTGCCCTATTTGTCTAGGTCACCCTGGAACGCTACCTTTGATAAACAAAGAAGCTATTGAAAAAGTAGTTCTTTTAGGTTTGGCTTTGAACTGTCAAATTAATAAATTAAGTAAATTTGATAGAAAAAATTATTTTTATCCCGATTTACCAAAAGGTTATCAAATTTCACAATATGATCTACCCCTAGCTTTTGGTGGCTATCTTGAAATTAATAAACAAAAAATAGAAATAACCAGAATTCACTTAGAAGAAGATACTGGAAAATTAAATCACCCCAAAGGAAAAACTCACACCCTAATTGATTTTAATAGAGCTGGAGTTCCCTTATTGGAATTAGTTACTGAACCAGTAATGCACGATGCTATCACTGCCAAAATGTTTTGCCAAAGCTTTCAACAAGTATTGCAATACTTAGGAATTAGCCAGGCTAATATGGAAAAAGGCGAAATGCGCTGTGAAGCTAATGTTAGCTTGCAAGAAAAAAATTCTTGGTATCGTGAAGATGGAAAAATTAAAACAATTAAAAAGAAGAAGTTGAATAATAAAGTGGAATTAAAAAATATTAACTCCTTTAAATCTTTGGAGAAAGCTATTTCCTTTGAAATCAAAAGACAAAGCGAACTTTTAGACAAAGGCGAGGAAATTTTAGCTGAAACCAGAGGATATAATGATAATACCGGAGAAACTTTTCATCAAAGAATTAAAGAATCTGGAGCTGATTACCGCTACTTTCCCGAACCAGATATTTTACCTATTAGGATAAGTTCAGAAGAATTAACTTCTCTAAAAAATAAAATTGGAGAACTACCGCATCACAAAAAAGAGCGCCTTATAAAGGAATATGGCTATACAGAAGATATGGCTGAGATTTTAATAGAAAATAAAGAAATATCAGAATGGTTAGAAATGACCCTTTCAGAATTACAAGAATGGCTTAGCGCTAAAGCAGAATCTTGGGAAAACAAGAAGAAGCAATTAGCCAAACTAACTTTCAATTGGTTAACTAGCGAACTTTTTAAATTTTTAAAAACTGATAAAAAAAGTATTAATGAAATAAAAATTAGTGCTGAAAATTTTGCAGAATTAATTTCCTTGCTTCACGATGAAAAAATTAACTCTACTGCCGGACAAAAAATATTGAAAATAATGTATGAAAATGGAGATAGCCCTACCAATATTATGCTAGAGCAAAACTTGGAACAAAAAAATGATAATAATCCAGAAGAATTAAAAAAATTAATTGAAAAAATTATCAAAGAATACCCCGAGCAATGGGTCGAATACCAAAACGGCAAAGAAGCTCTGCTACAATTCTTTATTGGAAAAATTATGGCTGAAACTAGAGGACGATATCGAGCTGATAAAATAATTGAGCTTATAAAAAATATTTAATTATGAAAAAAAATTTTAAAAAGGGTTTTACCTTTGTCGAAATTTTAGTTGTAATCAGTATTTTAATATTACTGATCTCTATTAGTATTTTCATTTTTCGCAATATCGGAACCCAAAGTCGCAATACTAAAAGAGTAAACGATATCAAACAAATTCAATTTGCCCTAGATATGTATCGCCGAGAAAATGGATCTTATCCTACTAGTATCAACATTGGGGGTGAATTAATAAACACTAGCACTGGAACAGTTTTTTTAAAAAAAATCCCCAATAACCCTAACCCCAAAGATGATGGCTCTTGTCCCAATCAAGAATATCAATATAGCTACGCTAGCTCCACCGACACCTACACTTTAAGTTTTTGCATCAGTGATTCCGTAGGAGATTTAAGCGCTGGAAATTATCAAGCAACTATTTCAGGTATAATAAAATTATAAAACAAATCTATGAAAAATAATTTTAAAAAGGCTTTTACCTTAATAGAAATATTGGTAGTTATCTCTATCATTGGGATAATCATTTCTATCTCAGTTTTGTCCTTCACCAGCACGGAAGAGTTTTCTCGCAACACGGCCAGACTTAACGATGTTAAACAAATTCAATTATCTCTAGAAGAGTATTATAAATACGAAAATTCTTACCCCGACACCTTAAATTTCGGAGGTTCTTTGGTAGGTTCTAGCACAGACAAAATGTTTTTAGCTATGATTCCAAAGAATCCTAGCCCCAGAAATGATGGGTCTTGCCTTGATCAAGAATATCAATACTCATACAACTCCTCCACCAAAGCATACACTCTCAGTTTTTGTTTGAGTAAAAAAATTTCCGATTTTGAAATCGGAAATTATAATGCTGTCCCTGCCGGAATTTTAAAAGTTGAATAAATTTATTTAAGAAATTTTTTAGTTTGTTTTTCAGCTTCAGAGTAAGTGTCTAACCATAAAATATTAGCGCCCAATTTCTCAAAACGCCTAAACCAAGATTTTTGTTTCTTGGCAAACTGACAAATAGCAATATATAATTTATCAATAAGCTGATTGTAGCTTATTTTTTTTTGTAAATACTGGGCAATAAAACGATATTCCAAGCCAAAACTTTCCAGACGCTTAAAAGAAACTCCTGCTTTTCTTAAAGTCTCCACTTCCCCAATCATATTTTCCTCTTCCAGTCTTTTAACAAGCCGCTTATAAATTCTTTCTTTCATTATTTCCTTTTCTGGATTCAGACCAAAAATTAAAAAATCATAACGTGGATCTTTTTTTCTAGGACTAAAATCTTTTTCACTCTCAAGAATTTCTAAATAACGAGCTAAGCGACGTTTATTATTCAATTCGCTGTTATTTAAACCAGCAAAAAATTTAGAACTTTGTTTTTTTATTTTTTTATGCAATTCACTTAATTGTAAATTTTCATATTCGTCTCTCTGCCCAAAAACCGGCTTAACATCAGACAAGACATAATTATCAATTACCGCCTCCAAATACAAACCACTACCACCTACCAAAATTGGTAATTTCCCTCGATGCAAAATATCATCAATAGCCGAAAAGGCCATTTTTTGATACTGGGCTAGGGTAAAAATTTTCTGGGGTGAGCAAACATCAATTAAATGGTAAGGAATATCTTGCCCTTGATAATGGTAATCTGGCAAATCCTTGCCCGTCCCAATATCCATCCCAACATAAACTTGACGACTATCAGCGCTAATAATTTCACCTTTAAATTTATGGGCCAACTTTATAGCTAAGGCTGTTTTACCGCTAGCGGTTGGACCTAAAATAGCTAAAACTTTTTTGCCCTTTTTATTATCAAACGATATTAATTCTCCAATCATTTCAAATTCCTTAGCCTCAATAATTTTTACTTTAACAAATTCGCCAATTAATTTACGATTGGCACAAGGTTTAATTTTTACTTCATTTTCCAAAATCGAAGAATTTGAATGTATTCTAACTAATTTAGAAGTTCTAGTTCTCCCAAACAACTCCCCTTTTCGATTAATTCCTTCAACTAAAACCTCGAGTTCTTTTTTTAAATATTTTTTATTATTTACCAAAGCATATTTTCTTAAAATTTTATTTAACTCTGCCTCCCTTTTCTTTTTATCGGCCCAAGAAACATTATCTTCCATTTTAAAAGAAGCTGTCCCAAAACGAGGGCTATATTTAGAAATAAAGGCCAAATCAAATTTTAATTCCATAAATAATTTTTTAGTGTTGGCAAACTGCTTCAAGGTCTCTCCAGGAAAACCAACAATAATATCAGTAGTAATAGAAGCGGGTAGAGAATGTTTTTTTAAAAAAGCTTGTCTAATTTTTCCAACCAATTTTTTATAATCCTCAATCTTATATTTTCTATTCATGGCCTGCAAAATATCATTATCACCTGATTGAACTGCTAGATGAAAGTGCTCACAAACCTTAGTACTTTTTTGCAAAACTTTTATTAATTTAGAGCTAACATCCTTGGGATGACTAGTAGAAAACCTTAACCAAAAATTACCAGGCATTTTATCAATAGTCTCCAATAAATCCGGGAAGTCTTTCTCACCAGATTTATAGCTGTTCACATTTTGGGCTATTAAATTAATCTCCTTATAACCTTTTTTTAGCAAAGCCTCTACTTCTAAAATAATATCAGAAAAAGGTCGATAAATTTCCCTACCCCTAGCATAAGGCACAACACAATAAGAACAAAAATTATTACAACCATTGCCAATTGGCACAAAAGCTGAAAAAGGAGATGAGTTCTTGGCTGAAATATCTAAATAATTTCTAACCTGAGAAAGTAAGGTCTTATTTAATTTGGGAAAATATTTTTTTAAACCCTGATTTAAGCTTGGTAAATCAGAAATATTAAAATAAATTTGAACATTTTTAGCCAAGCGAGTTTTAACGTCCAACCTGTCGCTTAGACAACCAGTCAGGGCTACTACTGCTTTTTTATTAGCCTTCATGATTCTATTGGCTAAACCATAAATTCTATCTTCAGCCGCTTGTTTTACACCACAGGAAACCAAAACAACTAAATCAGCCTTTAAGAAATTAGCCTCAAAATTAAAACCAATATTTTCCAAATAAAAAGCCAGACGTTCACCGTCTGCTCGATTCATCTGACAGCCAATTATTATAATATTATAAGTCATAAGGATAAAGTTTATACAAAGAAAAAGTTGAATTTATCTCTTTATACATTTCTATTTGTAAACCAAAATCTTTTAAGCGGCGATTATTCAAATAATCCAAATGAGACTCTGGCAAAGTAAAATTATAATAATAAACTGAAGTTTTGCCAAGTAGTGCTTGATAGGCTCGATTCATATTATCATCATCAAATCGACCTACAATAACTTTTCTTTCCGGAAATAAAAATTTATCATGATATTCAGTTATAATTACTGAATTAGCTTCTGTTAGAGCAGAAACTTGACGCACTTCGGCTTGAGCGCTTAAAGCTTTACGCTTATAATGCTTTAAACCCTCCTCTGAACCCTGATAAACAAAATTAAAAGACAAATAAGAAATACCTAATAATGAAATTCCCAGCCACAAAACTTTTAAGAAAAGGGCAATTTTCTTGTTTTTAATTTTATTTATAAACTCCAAAATTGAATCAATAAAAATTGCTGTTAAAAATATAATACCGATATAAATTGGCAACCAATAACGAGTGTAAGAATTTCCAATAGTAAACCTTGTGGGATCAGGGTTATCAACAAACTTCCAAGAGCCATAATAAAAGATTAAAACAAAAGATAATAATAACCAAGAAACAGCGTATGGCCAAATTTGTTTAAATAATTTTCTTCTATTGGTGAATAAACAAATAGCCCCCAAGCAAGCTGGAAAAAATAAATACCAAAACATTTCAACGCAATAATGAAAAAACATTTTTAATGACTGATAAGGATAAAAACCAAAGTAAAAAACAGTATTAAAAATAGCTTTAATATAATTTCCCAAATCACCAAAATAACCAGAAAAAATTGACCTCCAAAAACCAGAACCAGCCTGACCAATATTTTCAATAGACTGATTCATTTCCCGATAACCACCATAAAAAGGTGAATTATATAGAATTTGATTATTATACAAAACTGGAAATAAAGCTAAAATAACAAAAACCACAAAGGTTGCCAAGCGCAAGAAATTAAGCTTTCTGGCCTTAAAAATTAAAAGTAAAATTCCAGCTGGGACTAGCCAAATAATCTCTGAAGCGCGAACCCCAATAGCCAGACCCACAAAAGCTCCAGCCAAAGCAGAATAAGGAAAATCAATTGTTAAAATTTGTTTGTAATATTCTTTCTTATTTTCAAATAATTTAGCCTTCAAAGGTGGAAATTGAAAAAGCCGAAGTAAAAAATATAAACCCATTATAAGCAAGCTCAAAAATAAAACATTATGAAACATGCTTCGAGCTGAGTAATATAAAAAAACCGGAAAAGAAAATAAAATTAAGGAAGAAAAAAAAGCAATTCTTCTACTGGCCAATAATTCAATTAATAAATAAAAAAATAATAGACCCAGGGCCGCAAAAAGTGGAGTTAAAAAAGGAATAATCGCCTGGCCAAATATTTTTGCCAAATTTCCATAAATGATAATAATTCCCAAAAAACTTAGGGGTTTTAAATTGCTATCCTGACTAAAATAACTACGAGGATGAATAACTTCTGAGGCTATCATATTGTATTTCTCGAAAATAAATAATTGATTACTTTCTTGATACAGTTTAGTAAAAACATAATTGGCGTTTTCGTCGGGTGAGAAGAATTTGATAAAACCAATGCTAGTCTGGAAATATGGCAAAATAGAGGCTAAAACAAAAAAAACAACACTAAGAAAGGCTAGTGTTAGCAAAAACCAGTCTCGCTTGCTTACCGCTTTAATGTTGTTTTGAGATTCCTTTTTTTTCTTCATATATTATTTTTATATTTGCCAAGGGTAAATAAAGTTAGCATCGCTAACATCGCCCTCTAAACCAATAACAAAATATTTATCAATTTTATAATTATTTAAAAAATAATTAATTGCTGATAATTTTATTTTACTAAAATTAGTCTTCACTTCGAGTGGTATTACTTCATTTTTATCTTTGACAATAAAATCGATTTCCTTTTTGTCTTTAGTCCTCCAATAATTTATATTATTTTGACTGTATTTTTTAAC
>CAYYLI010000012.1:0-7633 GCA_964472595.1 uncultured Gammaproteobacteria bacterium
TGACTGGAATGGCAAGTCTAAAGAAACTAATAAAATACGGATAAATATAAATTAAACAAAAATAAAAACAGGCCAAAATTGGTCTGTTTTTTTATATCTAAAATTATTATAAATAATATCATTGTTTAAGTGGCATCACTAAGTATAAAAAAGATTCATCTTTTTCCGGTAAAATAATGCAAGGGGTATTATTGTCGGTTATTTTAATAATAACATTTTCTGAATTAATAGCATTTAAACCCTCTAAAAAATATTTATAATTAATAAATATTTCATTATCAGAACCTTTAGTTTTACAACTAACATCAACAAAATTTTCTCCAGCCTGACTAGAACTAGAATAAATATGTAAACTATCTTTTTGGTTTTTTATACCAATATCATTAATCCCAGTTTTAGAAAAAATACCACCAGCCTTAACTGCTTTTACTAAATCATTTTTATTAACCAAAATAATTGTTTTTTCTTTATCGGGAATAATTTGTTTATAATCAGGATAAGATCCACTTATTAATCTAGACATTAAATTAGTTGAGCTAAAAGAAAAAAATATTTGGCCTTCGTTGGGATATATTTTTATTTCATCCTCTGAACCCAATTGTTCTTCTAATTTAAAATTGTTTAAAATTCTAATTAACTCTTGAACTGTTCTAGATGGCACAATAACACTTCTTT
This sequence comes from uncultured Gammaproteobacteria bacterium, assembly GCA_964472595.1. Taxonomy (GTDB): domain Bacteria; phylum Patescibacteriota; class Patescibacteriia; order Patescibacteriales; family UBA12465. Next base: position 676 of record CAYYLI010000012.1, read on the forward strand.
CCCCTTCGGAAACACCTTGTTTATACTTAATAGTTTTTTCCGACAATCTATAACTATCAGTTCCGGCCAATATTAAATTACCTTTACCATCAAAATTAAAGAAAACACCAGACAACTCTATTCTATTCTCATTGTTTGAGGTTGAAAAAGAAACCCCTGATAAAGCATTTTTAAAATCAGAGATATTAACTGAATAATACAAATCCGAATCAATACTTGGTAAAATTGGAAAATCGCTAGCCTCTTGTCCTTTAATTTTGGTCTTATAATTTTGACACTTAACCAATAATTCATCATTCTTTAACTCTATTTCAATTTTATCATCAGGGAGTAGATTTACATATTCGTTAATAACTTTAGAATCAACTGTAAATTCACCTTCACTCTCAACTTTTGCTCTAACAAAATTATTTATACTAATTTCTAAATTAGTTGAGATCATTTCCACCCCATCTTTTCTAACTTTTATTAAAACGTTATTTAGAATAGGTAGGTTTATATTTTTACTACTTAAATGGGCTACAGTTGCTAATCCTTGTTTTAAGTTTTCTTTAAGAATTATAAATTTCATATTTTTAGATTTTTTTTAATTACTGTGTATTATATATATATTTTATATTATATTAAACAATAGTAATAATAAGGGGTGTTGATAAGTCGCGGAAAAATTTTTTATACCCATGTTTATTATTTAAAATAATTTTTTGCTTGTTAATTACTATGTTATTAAAAGTGTAATAGAAAAAAATAAATTGGGGATATGTTTTTTACTTTGTTATTTTATTCACAGTCTGTGAATTTTTATACAATACTTTTTCACAACTTATTATATACTTATTCATAGTATATACACCATTTCTAAAAAGATCCGTAAAGCAATTGTTTAATTGATAAAATATCTTGATTAATTTTTTCATTCTCTTCTTTTTCTTTGTGAATTTTATTATAAGCATGCATGGCTGTGGTGTGATCTCTTCCGCCAAGCTCTTCACCAATTGTTGGATATGATATTTTTAATTCCTCTCTCATTATATATATGGCTATTTGACGAGGGGTAACTAGTTCTTTTTTTCTTTTACCTCCGATTAAATCTTTAGAGCTAATATTATAAAACTGACAAACTGTTTCCAAAACGTCTTTAGCGGAGGTTGGTTTAATTTGATTATTGTTTGTTAAATCGTTTAAAATATTTTTAACTATTTTTAAAGTTGGTTTTAAATTGTGAAATTCGTGGTAAGCAATAATTTTATTCAAAGCTCCTTCTAATTCTCTAATATTATTTTGAATACTATTAGCTATATAGTTTAAAATATCATCCTCAATAATATAATTTTTTTCTTTAGCTTTTTTTTCTAGAATAGCTATTTTAGTTTCAGTGTCTGGTCGACCAACATCAACCACCATGCCTGATTCAAAGCGAGAAATTAATCTTTTTTCAATGGCTGGGATAGCTTTTGGCGGTCGATCAGATGATAATACTATTTGTTTGTCTCCCTGTTGTAATTCGTTGAAAGTGTGAAAAAATTCTTCTTGGGTTCCATCTTTACCACCCATGAATTGAACATCATCTACTAAAAGTAGATCAACGTTGCGATATTGGTTTTTGAATTCTTTAGCCTTTCCACTGCGGATAGAATCGATATAATTGTTTGTAAATTGTTCACTGGTGGCATATAAAACTTTTTTTCCATTTTTTACTAATTCATTTCCCATGGCTTGTAGTAAGTGGGTTTTACCCAAACCTACACCCCCATAAATAAATAAAGGATTATAAGCTTTACCAGGATTATTAACAATTGCCTGACAGGCAGCATAAGCTAGTTCGGTTGCTTTACCAACTATAAAATTGGAAAAGATATATTTGGCGTTGAGTCCAAAACAGCTAACATTTATTTTTGCTTCGTTGTTTTCGGAAAAGGAAAAATCTTTTTTTTCGGTAGTTTTTGCTTCTGTTTTTAGTTCTGAATTTTTTTCTTTAACGTCGTTTTTAGATTCTTCTTTTTTTAAATTTATTTTAAAATTTATTTCTCTAATTTTATTTTCACTAATTTTTTCAATAGAGTTTTTAATAGCTTTATAGTATTTTTGTTCCAACCATTTTTTAGTGAAATCATTTGGCACTGACACGGTTACACAACCGTCTTCTATAGAATAAATAAAAGTGTTTTTAAACCAGGTAATAAAATTGACGCGAGATATTCCAATCTCTAATTCTCCTAAAACAGCCTGCCAAATTTGCTCATTATTCATATATTTTAAAATAAAAGTAGTTTTTTAAATCAATTGTTATTATACTGGAAAAAGTTAAATAAAACAATTTAGTCTTTGTTTAAAAACTGTTTATAAACTGTGGATAATTAGAATTTGCTTTATTAATGTATATAAAAAAGCAGTCAATTGCTTGACTGCTGGGTATTTTGGGTGGATGCTTTTTTGTTGTTTATAGGCTGTAATATTTTACAAAAATTATAGCCGAGAATATCAAGAAAAATAGTAAACACCAGAAGGCGTTGCCTTCTTCTTTTTCTTTTTCTTTATTATCTCTAAATGGGTTTAAAAATGGTGTTATTTTTAATGATATTATAATAGATAATATCAGTTGCAGGGAGAAAAACACAAAAAGAAACACTTGGTTAATTTTTAAAACACCAACCGTTTCCTTAAAGGAGCTAGTCATCATTAAGGTAAACATAAAACAAGTGCTTATTAACATTAAAATATTAATAAAATTGCTGATTAATTTTTTAATGTTTGTTAAATCACTTTTTATAACAAAGTAATTTAAAACTACTGCCAACGAAACAAAGATCGTGGCTGGCCAAAGTAAAATTGGTAATATTTGCATGGCTTTTTTATTTTGGTGAATATAATTGTTAATTTGCTAATTTTAAAAAAGCTTAGCACATTATTTTTATTTTTTCAAGACTAAAAAAGAAGCTAAAATATAAACAAAAATGACCCAAATAAATTTGAGTCATTTTTATGTGGGCGCACAAGGATTCGAACCCTGGACCCCTTCGGTGTAAACGAAGTGCTCTAGCCAACTGAGCTATGCGCCCTAAATTGAGTGCCGAGGACAGGATTTGAACCTGCACAGGGCTACCCCTACAAGCCCCTCAAGCTTGCGTGTCTACCAATTTCACCACCTCGGCTAAAATTATTTTACAGCCTTTACTACTTTTTCTTTTAATTTCTTTTTATAACCAGTTTTTAGGAAGTTTAATTTGGCACGACGAACTTCAGCAATTTTCTTAATTTCAACTTTTGTAATTGTGGGTAAATTTAATGGGAAGATTTTTTCAACACCAACTCCGTCAGATACTTTTCTAACAGTAATAGTAGCACCTGCTTCTTTCCCGTGTTTTTTTCCAATAATAATACCCTCAAAGTATTGAACTCTTTCTTTTTCTTCTCCTTTAGTATTCAATTCTTTAATTTTTTGGTAAATTCTAACAGTCATTCCTGGTTTTAAATCCATGTCAACAACCTTTATTTCTTTATTTTCGGACATATTTTTATTTTTAATATTATAAAATTAAAAACAAGAAAATTTCTTGCTCTCATATAATATATATTTATTTATTATTTGTCAATAACCCCTATTTTTTGAGTTTTTTTTCTATAAAATTAAGGCATTTTTCAAATACTTCATCTGGATTTAAATTGCTGGTGTCTATATAAAAATCGTAATTCTCTTTATTATAAACATCAATACCAAAATATTGTTTATAGCGTTTATCGTCGCTTTTCTGCCTTTCTAAGTTACTTTTTAAAACAGCTTTAGGTGAATCTAGATTTTTATCCTCATTTCTCTTATTGTTTTTTTGTAATTGTTTAAATATTCTCTCAGCTCCAATCTCTGGCTTTACGTCAATAAATATTTTTAAAGAATGGGGAATAAAATACCAAGAAGTTCGGCCCTCTATAATAAAATTGTCCTCTTTTTCGCCTAATTCTTTTTGGTAATTATCAACCTCTAGGTCAGTATTGGGGTCGCTTTCGCCTAATTTATTGTATTCAGCTAAAGTTAAACCTCTTTTTAAAGCGGCTTCTCGTCTCATTCCTCCAATATAATAACGTGGCCAATTAAATTTATCAGCTATCTTTTGAGCGACAGTGCTCTTTCCAGACCCTTGGGTTCCACTAATACTAATAATCATATGTTTTTGTTTTTATAATAACTTTATTTAAGTATAATATAAATTTAAAAAAAATTAAAGAAACAGAAGATTTTATGATAATTTATTTTTTTTAAAAAATGTGATATAATAAAATTAGAAAAAATAAAAAAATAAAATTATGAAAAATGCAAAAAAAATTATTTTTGGACTTATTATTTTATTAATTTTAGCCTTGATTTTATTGGTTTTTATTAATAATAATAAGAATAAAGAAAATGATTTTAAAAATGAAGATGTTAAAAATACTTTTTTAATCGAAGTTTCTTACGCTGAAAGAGTGGAAATAATAAAAGATATTTTATCTAAAAAATATTCAGTTGACACTGAAAATTCGTCAGTTTTAATTGCTCGAGAATTGCCAGGGTTTATTAATGGAGTTTTTATAAATCCAAACTTAAGTGATGGTCGGGGTCAAATTTATTTTTATGCTATTTTTGATAAAAAAATTGAAATAGTTTGGTCAGGAATCTCTGATCCAGACTGTTCAATTTTAAAAAAATACAATTTTCCTTCAGAAATGGCCGTAAACTGTTATTAAAAAGTTTAAAATTAAAGGAAAATATTAGTATTTTTACTTTTGTCTAATGAGTTGACAAAAAGTTCTTATTTCAATATAATCTATTTACTAATAAAATTATAATTATTTAAAATAATTATTGCTAATTATTTTTTTTGTATGCCAAAAAGAACATTTCAACCTAATACTAAAAGAGCCAAAAGAAAACATGGCTTTATGAAAAGAATGCAAACCAAAGACGGGCAAGACATTTTAAAGAGACGACGAGACAAGGGTCGAGCAGTTTTGAGTAAGTAGTTTTTTATTTTTTAAAAATATTAAAACACTACAAAATGTTAAAAAAAGAGAATCGACTTAGAAAAACCAAAGAAATAGAAGGTGTTTTAAAAAACGGTAGATCTTTTTATAATTCAGATTTTACTTTAAAAGTAGGAAAAAATAATCTTGAAAAAAATAGACTCTGCGTTGTTATTTCGGCTAAGGTTAGCAAAAAATCAGTTGATAGAAATAAGCTCAAACGAAGAGTTAGAGCTATTTTTTATTCCCAAAAAGATGAGCTAAAAAATGGTTTTGATTTTTTATTTATGTCTAAAAAAGGGTCGGATATCAAAGAATTTTCTGAAATAAAAGAGTCCATTTTAAACCTTTTTAAAATAGCTAAGGTTTTAAAATAAAAATATGAATCTTTTTGACTTACTTAAATTTATTATAAATTTTCCTAAAAACTTTAGTATCTTTTTGATAAAGATTTACCAAAAAACAATATCAATGGATCATGGATTTTTTAGAAAAATGTTTCCACATGGTTATTGTCGTTTTACCCCAACTTGTTCTGAATATGGTTTAGAAGCTATTAAAAAATATGGCTTTATAAAAGGTTGGTCTAAAGCTCTGTGGAGAATAATGCGCTGTAATCCTTTTAATAAGGGTGGCTATGACCCTTTGAAATAAAATATTTATTATAATTTAATTTTATACATTTATGAATGGACTTTTTATTACTCTATTTTATCAACCAATTTTAAATTTATTAGTTTTTCTTTATAATATTTTTGGAGATTTGGGGCTAGCTATTATAGCTATAACTTTACTTATAAAATTAGTGCTTTGGCCACTTTCTAATAAGTCTATTAGATCACAAAAGTCTCTGCAGGATTTACAACCTAAAATTGATGAGTTAAAAGCTAAATTTAAAGATGATAAACAAGGAATGAGTTTAGCTTTAATGCAGTTATATAAAGAAAATAAGGTTAATCCTTTTTCCTCTTGTTTACCCTTAATTATTCAATTACCATTTTTAATAGCTATTTTTAAGGTTTTTAAAGATGGTTTTGCTCAAAATCATCTAGAATTACTATATTCTTTTGTTGGTATGCCGGAGGGCGGGGTTATTAATACTATTAGTTTTGGTTTTTTTGACCTTTCTCAAAGAAGTGTTCTTTTGGCAGTTCTTGCTGGCTTGGCCCAGTTTTGGCAAGGTAAAATGCTTCAAGCTAAAAAACCAGAAGTTAAATCTGACGGGGCTAAAGATGAACAAATGCTTTCTATTATGAATAAGCAAATGTTATATGTTATGCCAGTTATTACAGTCGTTATCGGTATTGGTTTTCCTGCTGGCTTAACATTCTATTGGTTTTTAACAACATTATTTACAGCCGTACAGCAATTAATAGTTTTTAAGAGTCATAAAAAGAAAACAGAAAATATTGTTAAGGTTGTTGAATAGACTTTGAATTGTTCTACGCAGAACAATATTGTGTAAACATTATTTTAATATAAAAAATAGGCGCCAACTGGTTGCCTATTTTTAGTTCACAAAATTGTGGACTTATCGGTTTATCTAGAATTTATTTAGTTAATTTTATGCTTGAATTTATTATTTAATATTATTTTTTATCGTTTTTTACCTTATTTTATGTATATTTTGTTTTTTTGGTGATGTTTTAATTGTGATTGTTCTACGTAGAACAATTATTTTTTTGTAAGATTATTTGTTGTTTGGTTTTGTAATAATTTGTTATTTAATAAGCTCTACTTTGTTATTTAATTGTATTCTATTTTATTATATATTTAATAAACCATTTGTTTAATTACTTTTATTATTTAAAAAATTATATATTTGACTTGAGAACTTTTATTTAAATTTATAATCATTTTCTAGTATTATTAATTTTACTTCAAAAAGGTTTACATATTTTTCTTGGCTATATTAGTATTGTTGCTCTGGTTTTTTAAAATTGTTCTACGTAGAACAATTTTT
>CAYYLI010000012.1:7733-16132 GCA_964472595.1 uncultured Gammaproteobacteria bacterium
TTAGATTAATTATTTTTTAATTATTATATGATATTGTTCTACGTAGAACAATTATATAAAAAAACACCACCTTTTAAAGTGGAGTTTTTTATTTAAACTTTTTTGTATTTAGAATTTTCTATCTTTTCCTACGATGAAATTAACACTTTTATCAGATACTGATATTTGCGAAGGACAAGATATCTCAGTAGAGTCGTCTAGTATCAATTTTTCTCTTTCATTTTTAATTTCTATATTCTTTGATAAAAAATGAGTTTTATTTTTAGATCCAGATTTTATATAAATATTTAAAATTTCATCTTGTGGGTCTATTTTAATGTGATCAAAAAGTTGTTTTTGTGGGGGAAGATTGAATATAAAACATTCGCCACTATTTTGAGTGCTTATTTCATAAGAATTATCAACTTGTATTTTTGTTCCTTTATTTTTTATTCTAACATTATTAATAAAGAATGTGGAAGAAGCTTGAGCTAATTTAACTTTTTCTATTCTTCTGCTAGATAAAATGCAACAAGCATCTTTCTCATTTAAAATACCAAGAGACTCAGCAATAGAATTGTTTTTTCCAACCGGAATAATAGCTATTGGTGTTTCTTCGCTAATATTAGCCAAAACATTAACAACTTTATTTACAGTTTCGTTATTTCCAACTGTTATTATGGTTTTAGCCCCCATCTGTATTTCGTTGTTAATAGAATCTTTTAAATTTTTAATGTCTTTTAGATAAATAATTTTTCCCTGGAGCTTCAGTTCGTTTAATTTTTCTTCTATTATTCTAACCTTTTTCTTGTATTTATCTAAAAAAGCATCATAAATAAATATATTCATAATTATTCATTTATATCTTCTATCTCTTCAATATTTTTTTCACTTGTTTTTTCGGCTTTTTTATTGTTTTTTAGATTATTTAAAATCACTTTACCGTTGATTTCAGCTCCTTTTTCCACTGAGATTTGAGAGCATTCAATGTCACCAAATATTTTAGCTGATGATCCAATAGCAATATAGCCATTAATCTTCAAATTACCTGTAATTTGACCCCTAACACTGATTTCTTCAGCTGAGATGTTGGCTGAGATTTTAGCTTTATCTCCAACTAAAATAGAGCCCTTGGTCTTGATTTCACCATTTAAGATGCCGTTTATAACAATGTTACCATTGCTTTCAAAATTGCCCTTAACTTGGACTGATTCGCCGATAATTGTTTCGGCTTCGTTGAAATTGCTTAATCCATTTTCTTTTTTAAACATATTTTTAAGATTAGTACCAGAATTGAGGCTCTGGTTTATAATAATTAGTTTATTTATACTCTAATTCTACGAAAATATTTCTTATTTGTCAAAGTTTTTTAATGATGTAATATCTGGCGCGGTGAGTGTTTAGGTTCCCCTACCTTGCTTCATTCACCGGGAATGACAGGAGGTTCTGTAATTGTGATAAGCTTAATTTAAAATATAAATTTGAATTTTTAACAAAATTGTTTTAATATATTTTTATATCAATGTTTTTTAAAAAATAATTTTTTCAAAAAAAATTTTTGTCCCCATAGTTTAATGGATAAAACGAGAATCTCCTAAGTTCTAGATCCACGTTCGATTCGTGGTGGGGACACTTTTGATTTGTGTTTTTATAAAAAATAATATATAATATTAATATAATTTAATTTATTTTTATTATTTAAAATTAATATCTTTTTATTATGAAAGACAAAAATATTAAAATCAGTAGCGAGTTTTTAACATTGATTATTGGTTTTATTTTAGGGTTCTTGATAGCTTTTTCTTTTTGCTGGAAAACAATTTCTTACATAATTAATGCTTTATTAGAAAAATAATTTTTTGTTCTTAAAAATACTTTTTAGTGTTTTTATTTTTTTGTTATAGAAACACTAAAAATTTTAGGGCCTATAGCTCAGTTGGCTAGAGCGCTTGCATGGCATGCAAGAGGTCATGGGTTCGAGTCCCATTAGGTCCACTGAAGATAAGTCCAAGAATTTGTGGACAAGTGGCTTTTTGTGGTATTGTTTTTAGCTAATATTAGCTAAATAAAAATAGTGGATAAGGTGTGGATACTTTGTTGAGAAATTTGTTAAAAGTATTAAATATAATCTAAATTAACACTATTAAAATGAAAAACGAAGATATTAAAGAAAATAATAAAAAAGAAACTTTTTACTTAGTTTCTGTGGATATGGGATATGGTCACCAAAGAGCGGCTTATCCTTTTTTTGATTCTTGCTCTGGCGGTGTGATAACTGCTAATAATTATAAAGGAGCAACGGACAAGGAGATTCAGGTTTGGAAAAATGATCGTTCTGGTTATGAAGCTATTTCCAAATTTAAAGATTTTCCGGTTTTGGGCAACCTAGCCTTTTCGGCTATGGATTATTTTCAAAGAATATTACCTTTTTATCCCAAGAGAGATTTATCTAAGCCAAGTATTCAACAAAAAGTTTTTTTTAAAAAAGTTAAAAACGGTTTGGGAAAAAATTTAATTGATCAATTAAATGAAAAACCCTTACCACTACTAACAACTTTTTTTGTGGCTGTTTATTTTGCGGAACATTATAATTATAAGGGGGATATTTATTGTGTAATTTGTGATGCTGACATTTCTCGTTCTTGGGCCCCAATAAACCCAAAAAAAAGCAATACTAAATATTTAGCTCCAAATCAAAGGGTTAAGGAGAGATTGATGCTTTACGGGGTTAAAGCTGAAAATATTTTTGTTACTGGTTTTCCTTTGCCAAAAGAAAATGTGGGACCTAAACAAGAAATTGTTAAGGAAGATTTAATTAAAAGATTAGCTGTATTAGACCCCAACAACGCTTATCGAAATAAATATGCAAAATTAATAGAATCTTATTTATGTAAAATAGATGAAATTAAAAAACCAGACAGACCCTTTACTTTAACCTTTGCTGTTGGCGGAGCTGGCGCTCAAAGAAAATTAGGAGCAACTTTAATTGAAAAATTAAAAAACAAAATACAGGACGGAAAATTAAAGATGAATGTGGTTGCTGGATCGCGAGCTGATGTTAAAGATTTTTTTCAAGATGTATTGAATAGAAACTTTTTACAAGACAACGATAATATAAAGATTATTTATAATGAAAATAAAATAGAATATTTTAAGGAGTTTAATTTGGCGCTAAGAAATACTGATGTTTTATGGACAAAGCCTTCCGAATTGAGTTTTTATAGTGGTTTGGGTCTTCCTATTATTATGGCTGAGCCAATCGGTTCTCAAGAACATTATAATCGTCGTTGGCTTTTGGGAATCGGGGCTGGGGTTGACAGTAAAAATCCAGAATACGTAGATGAGTGGTTATTTGATTTCTTAAATTCTGGTTGGTTGGCTGAAGCGGCAATGCAAGGATTTTTGGATGCCCCTAAAATGGGTACTTACAATATTGAAAACCTTATTTTGCGCGGTGAGGTTAACGAGATCGATGGACTTAAAATAATGTAATTAAATGTAATTTATGTTTAGAAGGTTTGCTTTGATTTTTTTGTTGACTGTTTGCTTTTTTTTACCGTCTTTTTCTTTAGCCTCAGATGTTTCAGAAAAAAATAATTCAAGCAAAGCAATTGAAAAAAGTCAGGATATTATTTTTAAGGCTAGGGTTTTGGAAATAATAAATGAAGTGGAGAAAGAAAGTGATAATAAAAAAGTAATTCAGCAAGATATTAAATTACTTGGCTTAGAATCTGAGTTTAAAAATAAGGAAATTATTTATCGCGGTATATCAGATATTGAATTAATCGGGGCTCATATTTATTTGCCTGGTGATAGAGTTTTGGTAGTGGCTACCAGAGCTTCGGAAAATGATTCTTTTTCTTATTACATTACTGACTATGTTAGGAGTGATAATTTAATATTAATTTCAATTGTTTTTATAGCTTGTTTGTTGTTAGTGGGGCGTTTTAAAGGACTTCGCTCCATTTTGTCTTTATTTTTAACTTTTGTTGTAATTATATTTTTTATTGTTCCTCAAATTATGAACGGAGCTAACCCGGTTTTAATTACTTCTTTAGGATCGTTATTTATTTTGTTTCTCATTATTTATTTGACCGAGGGGTTAAATTTGCGAGCTCATTTAGCAACCTTTTCAATGTTTATTAGTTTAATTTTAGTTATTGGAATATCTTCTTTGTTTATTTTTTTAGTAAAATTAAATGGTGCTTTTAGTGAAGATGTTTTTGCTTTAATTAATATTGGACAGCAATCTTTAAATTTAAAAGGCATGCTACTGGCTGGTATGATTATTGGGTCTCTGGGTGTTTTGGATGATGTAATTATTTCTCAGATAGTTTCGGTGGAGCAATTAGTTCAAGCTAACCCACATCAAAGTTGGCGAGAGGTTTTTACTAAGGCTTATAAAATTGGCGTTTCTCATATTAGCTCAATGACTAATACTTTATTTTTAGCTTATGCTGGAGCCTCATTGCCACTTTTAATATTGTTTGTTAGTCCAGATAATCCTTTTTCTAGTGTTGAGCAAATTTTAAATAATGAGGCTATTAGTACGGAGATAGTTCGGGCTTTGAGCGGTAGCTTGGGTTTAGTTTTGTCTGTACCTCTTAGCACTTTCATTGCTGCTTGGGTGTTTATTTATAAAAATAAAAAGAAAAATATATAAAAAGAATATGAATAAAAGTAAAATTGGTTTTTCAGAATTAAAAAATGAAAAAGAAATAGAAGAAATTAGTAGTCTGGCCAATCCAAAAGTTAAGCGCTTAGTTAAATTAGCTAAGGATGCCAAATTTCGTCAAGAAGAAAATATTATTTTAATAGATGGTTGTAGAGAAATTGAAGAGGCTATAAAAAATTCTTGGAAAATAGATGATTTTTATTTTTGTGAAAAATTTATTGATGAAAAAAATAGAAAAATATTTAATGAGTTAAAGAAAAAAGCTCTTAATATTTTTTCCCTTTCTCCACAAGCTTTTGAAAAAATTTCTTATAAGAAAAATCCGGATGGTTTTTTAGTTTTAACTAGAAGTAAGCTACAAAAATTGGCTGATTTGAAATTAAAAAAGAACCCCTTAATTTTAGTTTTAGAATCAGTGGAAAAACCAGGTAATCTCGGGGCTATTATTAGAACAGCTTATGCTTCTGGTGTGGATTTAATTATTTTAAATGATCAAAAAACTGATTTATATAGCCCCAACGTTATTCGTTCTAGTACTGGTTTTATTTTTTCCATGCCACTAGTTTTAAGCTCAATTCCAGAAACTATTACCTGGTTGAAAAAAGAAAAAATAAAAATACTAACTACTTCTATTTTGGCTAGCAAGAGTCATTTTGATATTAATTATAAGGTGGGGACAGCGGTGGTTTTTGGAACTGAGGCTTTTGGGTTGAGTAATTTATGGCTCGAGAGTGATAATGAACAAATAAAAATTCCAATGATTGAAGGGGTTGATTCCTTGAATGTTTCAGTTAGCGTTGCTATAATTGTGTATGAAGCCATTAGGCAGAGAAAAACTTTTTAATTTTTTATGAATTGGTTAAGTCTCACAATAATTTCATATTTGATGTTGGCTGTTGTTAATTTGGGCGACAAGTTTGTCGTTGATAAATTATTACCTAGCAGTAAAGCTTATTCTTTTGTGGTGGCACTTTTTTCCGCTTTTGTTTTTGTCTTGGCTCCGTGGTTTTTGAAGTGGCCCGGTTTAAATTTATTATTATTAAATTTAATTTCTGGTGCTTTATTTGTTTTTGCTATTTGGTCAATGTACGAAGCGTTAAAAAGAGGTGAGGCCTCTCGAGTAGTCGTTGTTGTTGGTGGAATTATTCCAATGTTTAGTATGTTATTTTCTTTAATTATTTTTAAGGAAAAATATAGCATGAGTCAGTGGTTTGGCTTTTTCTGTTTATTGATAGGAATGTTTATTATTGGTTTTTTGCTTTCTCGCCGTAAAAAAACTTTAGAATTTTTTAAAAGATTATTTTCTGTATTTACTGGAGGATATAATAAAAAGTGGATATTTTTAGCTATTACTTCCTCCTTATTATATTCTTTATTTTTTATTACAACTAAAATTGCTTATAATGAGCAAGATTTTTGGAGTGCTTTTATTTGGATCAGAGGTGGAGGACTATTAGTTGTTTTAATTTTCTTATTAGATAGAGGTAGTAGAGTAGAAATTTTTAAAAGTTTTAAGAAAAAAAACAAGACACCTTCCAAGGTTGGTAAAGGTTTTGTTTTAATTAATCAGGCCCTGGGCTCAGCTAGTTTTATTATGCAAAATTATGCTGTATTTTTAGGTCCAGTAGCCATTATTAATGCTCTGCAAGGAGTGCAGTATGCCTTTCTATTAATACTCGGAATATTTTTTACTATATTTTTTCCTAAAATTTTAAAAGAAGATATTTCTCGTGCTGTTTTAATTAAAAAAATAATTGCTATTTTGTTTGTTGGTTTAGGATTATTTTTTATTACTATTTAAAATATGAAAAAAGCAAAAAAAGTATTTTGGTGGTTGGTGTTTTTGATTATTCCTCTAGTTTTTATTGGCTATGTTTTAAAAACAGCCAAAAATTATCCAGCTGTGATAGATTTAAAACATGAGCCAGATTTTTTTGGCATAACTTATTCTAAAAAGTATGCTGAAAATATTGGCCTTGATTGGCAGGAAACTTACCTTAGTATTTTGGATGAACTAAATGTTAAATACGTTCGCATTCCAGTATATTGGGATCAGATAGAAAAACAGCCAGGGGTTTTTGATTTTTCTGATTATGATTTTTTAATTCAAGAAGGAGAAAAAAGAGATGTAAAATTTATTTTAAATTTAGGTATGCGAGTGGCTCGTTGGCCAGAATGTCATTTTCCACTTTGGCTTAATAAGAATGATAAAGAAAATTTACAAAGCAGAACTGTTAAAATGATAGAAGCAGGAGTTTCACATTTTAAAAAATATAATTCCATTGAATATTGGCAAGTAGAAAACGAACCTTTATTAAACTCTTTTGGCGTCTGCCCTCCTGGTGATTATAATTTTTTAAAGGAAGAGGTGGCCTTTGTTAGAACCTTAGATGATAGGCCTATTATTGTTACAGCTACCGGAGAATTGAGTTTTTGGAGAAAAGAAGCTAAGATAGCTGATGTTTTTGGAACAACCATGTATAGGGTTGTATATAATCCTTTAACCGGTTATATTAGATATCCCTACCCAGTTTCTTTTTATACTAAAAAAGCTAAAATGGCGGGGATGGAAAAAGAGAATGTTTTTGTTATTGAATTACAGGCCGAACCTTGGATTCCGGAGCAAGACATTGCTAATGTTTATGACCTTGCCTACCAAAAGTCTTTTAATTTAGAGCAATTTAAAGCTAATGCCCAATTTGCTATTAATACTGGGTTTAAGAGAACTTATCTTTGGGGGGCTGAATGGTGGTATTTTAAACATAAATTAGGAGAAAACTCTGATTATTGGGAATTTGCTAAAACTTTATTTAAATAAAATGTTGTCAATTATTATTCCAACTCTAAATGAAGAAAGATATTTACCGAAATTGCTAGAAAGTATCAAGCGGCAGAATTTTTTTGATTATGAAATTATAGTTTCTGATGCTTGTTCAGAAGATAATACTGTTAAAGTGGCTGAAAGCTTTAATTGTAAAATAGTTATTTCTGATAGAGATAAAAGACACCCATCTATTCAAAGAAACGCTGGAGCAAGAATTGCTCAAGGTGATATTTTATTATTTTTAGATGCTGACACTGGGATTATTGGAGATGATTTTTTGGAAAAAGTTGTTTTCGAATTTAAGGAAAGAAAATTGGGGGTAGGAGGTTTTTATTTATTATTTGAATCTAAAAAGTTTTTTTATCGTTTCTATCGGGCTTTCTATAATTTTTCAGTTTTTTGTGCACAATATTTTAAACCTTTGGCAGTTGGAGCTGGAATTATTGTTTTGAAAAAATGGCATGATGAGGTTTCCGGATTTGACGAATCTATTTTTATTGGTGAAGATCAAGTATATTGTGAAAAAATTGGTAGACTTAGTAAATTTAGAATACTTAAATCTAAAAAAACATTTTTTTCTATTAGACGATTTGAAAAAAGCGGTCCTTGGAAAATGTTTGCCAATTTAATTTACTCTTCAGCTTATGTGGTTTTCTTTGGTCCAATAAAAAAGAAAATTATTAAATATGATTTTGGTAAGTGGTAGTTTGCATCATTCCTCCAAAAATGTTAATATATAATCATAAATAATCTAAATCATCTCATCAATGAATTTTTTTGCGTTAAAACAATTAAGTAGCAAAAGACATAAAGAAAATACTTTTCCTAAAGTATTTTTTTCTAATAGAGAAAAAAATACTATTAATAATAAAGGATTTACATTAATAGAACTACTAGTAGTAATAGCCATTATTGGCATAC
>CAYYLI010000013.1:0-15289 GCA_964472595.1 uncultured Gammaproteobacteria bacterium
TCTTCTATTTTTTGTTTGTATATATTAATTATTTGTTTGGCTGATTCTTTGACAAGCATAATATCCTCATTTCTTTTTCTGTTATATCTATTATTTTCGGCGTATATAACCATATCGTTCAAGCCCTTAGCTCCACTTTCTTTTTTATCTTTTTGTTGTTGTTTTTTAGCTTCAACTGAAGCAGTAGTGAAATCAAAAGTTACTCTCATTTTTCTTTTCTTTCCAGCCCAGTCTATATATTTTATTTTGAAAAAAGCGTCAACTCCTTGATAGTCTAGATGAGTTCCAATAGCTGAATAATATTGCACATCTTCGTATTCACAACCCAATTCTTCAACAATAGTAGCGTGTAAGTCGTTGGCAAAATCTGTTTTAGGATCACTAGGATCATAATCTTTACCTTGGCTTTTTTCTATAACATTAAATTGGTCTCTTAATTTTACTTCATTAACCGCTCTAAATCTATTTTCCTTTATTCTGTTTTTTACAAAAGCCTCTATTGTTTCTAAATTTTGTTCTCTTAATTCTTGGTACGTTTCAGGATGACTCTCTTTTAATTCTAATAAAAATCCGATAGGGTCATTTTTGTCCTTAAATTCATTACTCCCAGCAATTAGGGCTTCTTCTAGTTTTTGGGTAAAATTTTCTACATAAGACTTATCATTGATAGTTCCTAAATAAGCTCTTTCAGCCAATTGGCCTTCGCTTTCATTAAAGTTTTGATTAAAAAATCTTTCTTCACCGCTAAACATATTTTTTTATTAAAATTATAGTAAGCTCATTATATAACAAATATATATATTTGTCAATAGAAAGCTATTTTTATTATTTTTATATTAATTTTTTAGCAAATTCCTCAATTTTTTTCAATAAATCAGCCTTATCCGCTGGTTTAAACAGCTCTTCCTGAGCTCTATTAATCAATTCTGGTATTCCACCCAAATCTGAGGCTATTATCGGTAGATCAAAGCTTTTAGCCTCATAGATGATGGTAGGGGAGTTCTCGTAGCAAAGAGAGGGAACAATTAAACAATCACTTTTTTGTAATTCTATAGCTAATTCTGATGGTTCTTTTTTGCCTAGGAATTCAAATCGTTTATCATCCTTTATCAGTTCCAAAATTTCTTTTTCTAGAGTACCTAAACCTATTATTTTTAATCTTATATTTTCTGCCTCAATTTGTTTAAAAGTTTCAATTAAAAAAATAATACCTTTGTGTTTTTCTAATTGACCAACAAAAAGAAAGTCGGTTGTTTCTTTGTTTTCTTTTTTTTCTATTATTATCTTTTCTATATTTACTGGATTAGGCTTAACTTGTTTTGCGCTATTTTTAAAATAGCCTCTTTTTAAATGTTCTTCCAGCAACCAATGGGAAGGAGAAATAACAGTATCAGGTGAACCAATAATTTTTTTAACTATCATTTGATATAGTTTAGCTAAAAAAGAATTGGCTTTTTTCTCTTGCCCAAAAATAATTAAACCCGAAGGGTAGAATAGTTGAACATCGTGCAAGATGTGTTCTTGTTTGATGCCTAATTTTTTTATAATCCTAAAAGTCCATAGACCTATACCCATTAAATTATTAGTGATAATTAAATCTGGCTTTTCATTTAACAAAATATTTTTTAATTTTTTCCTTTGATTGAAATTAAAAATATTTCCTATTTGCCAGAACAAACGATAGGGGAAAGATTTGTTGGAGAGATTATAATAATTGGATCTTAAATAGTATGTTAGAGGATCTCTATTTATTTCTGCCTTATCTTTTGGTTTAGTGCTTATTACAAAACAGGAATTGCCCGAAGCTTGTAAGTCTTTAATCATGGACTCACAAACTCTTTCGGCCCCACCTTTATTATATGGTTTGTATAAGTTGTTTATTATAGCTATTTTCATAGATTTAGGAGTTCTTGAATATTTTGTTCAAATCTTTTTTGAGAATATTTATTTTCTGCCAGTTTTCTAGCTTCCATTTCCATATTTTTTAGTTTTTCTGGGTTGTTTATTAAGCTTTCAATTTTTTCTTTTAAATCGAAGATATTATTTACCTCAACTGTTAGACCTGATTTTTCATTTTCAAAAACTGATCTAACTCCTGGTAAATTAGAAGCAATAACTGGAGTAGCGCAAGCTAGTGATTCAATTAACACTATTCCAAAAGCTTCGTTGCTATTAATTGAAGGCAAGATTGTGATTTTAGCTTTCTGATAATTTTTGATTAATTCATTTTTCTCTAGTTTGCCTAAAAACTCAATTCTATTTTCTACTCCTAATTTCTGACATAGTTTTACAAACTTATCTTTTTGATCACCTTCACCAATTATTCTTAAACGATATTCTTTGTTTTCTATTTCACTAAAAGCTTGAATTAGTATTTCAACACCTTTGAAGTAATGAGCCTTATCTAATCCACCCACAAAGAGCAGGACATTTTCTTTGCTAGCTATATTAGCTTTAAATTCTTCAGTGTTAATAGCGAAAGGGATCTCTTTAAATTTATCTGGGTATTTTTTATATATATTTTTTATTTGACTATTTTTAATATAATCTAGTGAGGCACTAACAATGGTAGTACTTTTTTTAAAAAGAGATTTCTTTATTAATTCTTCTGGCCAACTTAAGACTTTAAACAATATATTTTTATGTTTTACATCCATGTGGTAGTGAATAATTATTTTTTTTCTAGGATGTAGCAATTTGAAGAGATAGATGATGCAAGCAGTACCAAAGAAGGGGTAGTGAAAATATATTAGATCAAAGTTTTTTAATTTTGTTAAAAGAGAAAAGGGAACAGCTCCATAACCTAGTTTAAGAAATGGATTTAGATATATTATTTTATTACTCTTTTGTTCTTTCTCTAATTCTTTTTTATGAGAAATACTAAAAACCACAGACTCATGTTCCTTGCTAAATGATTTTTGGAGTTTAAAGGCTGACATTCCAATCCCGCCAGTAGAAGGGGGGTAGATGCAGACTACTTGGGCAATTTTCATATATTCTTATTTTTTGCTATATTATTAGTATGAGGAAATTTAATGGCAAAACATTAGTTCATTATATTAAGGTTAACTTTTTAACCTTGTTTTTGCTGTTTATTTCAATAATGGTTAATATTTCCTCAATTTTATATTACTTTTACCAATTTAACAATTTTACCTTTGTTTTATCCTTAATTTTTGCCATGATTGGCACTGGGGTCTTTATTTATTTTAACATTTTTAAAGACGAGCAACAAGCTGAAACTAGCGAGATTATTCAAGGGGGAAAATGGAAAGATTTATTGCTAGTTGTGCCTTTTCTAGGAATTGTTTTGTATTTATTTAAATTGTTATATACCAAAGGAAGTTTAATGGCAATTTATACTCCTTGGAGTTTTTTACCTCTTAGCTTTTGGCTTTTGCTTTTGTTGGCCTTGCTTATTTTATTCATTAGTATTTATTTTAAGAATCGTTATTCCTATTTTCTGACAGCTATTCTTTATCTATTATTTTTTTCTATTGCTTTCTTTATTTACAAAATAGCTTTTGGTTATGATCAATTATTACACCAGCGAGCCATTTTAGATATTTATAATTTTGGTTTAATAGTTCCAAAAACTATTTATTATATTGGTCAATATGTTTTGGAATTAAGTATTTTTAAAATTTGGCCCACCTCCTTGTCTCTTTTGGATAAGGTGCTTGTTCCTTTTTTATCAGCTATTTTAATACCGACCACTATTTATTTTAATTTTAAAAGAAGAGGCAGAGAAAATAATGTTTGGGCCTTACTTTTATTTTTAATATTACCCTTTTCTATTTTTACTTACACCGTGCCACAGAATTTGGCTTTCCTTTTTCTTTTAGTGTTATTATTCTTTTCTTTTAATCAAAAATTTGTTTGGCAAAAAAGTAGTTTCTTTTTTCTTTTCTCTTTGGCCTTAACAATTTTCTTTATTCATCCTTTAGCCGGTGTGCCAGCCTTAATTTTTGTTTCTATTCTTTTTAGTTATCACCTAAATTTAAAGCTTAAAATAGCTAGTTTTTTACGCCTTTTAGCCTACATTGCTCAAATTATACTACTGCCATTACTTTTATGTTTTTCTGGCGGTCGTTTTTCTGGTTTAAATATTTCAGTTTCTAATTGGATGCCAAAATTATTAGGGCAAGAAAATATATTTCTAAATTTTGTTTATTTCTTTTTTGCTAACAAAAATATTTTTCTATTATTTATTTTTGTCTTAGCTAGTATTTTTGTTTTTAAAAAGGGAAGAAAGGAGTTAAAAGTTTTTTATTTTAATTCTTTAGCATTAATGTCATCCTATTTAATTAGTTTGTTTATCGATTTTCCATTTTTAAGTCAGATTGATAAAAGTAGTTATGCTGGAAGAATATTAATCTTGTCTTTCTTGTTTTTACTTCCAGTTTTCTATGATATGTTTATTTGTTTGCTTAAAAGGATAAGGCAGGAGAAAAAAAATATTAGAATTATTTTATCCTTTTTTCTTCTAGCATTACTTCTTTCTTCATTGTATATAAACTATCCAAGGAAAGATAATTATTTTAACTCTCGTTCTTTTTCTGTTTCAGAAAATGATTTTAAGGCAGTGCGATTAATTGAAGAAAAAAAAGAAAATGATAATTATATTGTTTTAGCTAACCAACAAGTTGGTGCTGCTTCTATTAAAGAATTAGGATTTAAAAGATACTATGGTCCTTGGTTCTATTATTCTGTTCAAACTGGTGGCCTTACCTATGATTATTATCTAAAGATGATAGAGAATCCTAAAAAAGAATTAATGAAAGATTTAATGGCCCAAACTGGGGCTAGTGGGGTGTATTTTGTGGTTAATGATTATTGGTGGGCTTTTGACAGAATTGTAGAGGAGGCCAGAGTTCAAGCTGATTCTATATATACTGTGTCTGATGGGGCTATTATGATATTTTATTTTAAATTATAACCCGACTTGACATTTTATTATTTAGGTGTCATCTTAGAGGTAGTATTTAATCGTAATTAGTAATAAATTCGTTTCTTCATCATTTATTTAAAAGTGATCGCTAGAACTCGGATCACTTTATTTTATGTCAAAAGACAAAATTTCAACAACGGCTAGTTTTGATGGTTTGGGAATAAAACCATTAATTTTGGCTGTTTTAAAAAAAATAGGGATAGAGAAACCGACTCCTATTCAAGCCAAGGCTATTCCAGTGGCTATTACTGGTCAAGATTTATTCGGTGTAGCTCAAACTGGAACTGGTAAAACCTTTGCTTTTGGTATTCCGCTAATTCAACGCTTGGCCCAAGTGAAGGGCAGGGCTTTGGTTTTGCTTCCGACCAGAGAATTAGCTAATCAGGTGGAAGAAAATTTAAAAAATTTAGGTAGAGATTTGGGCTTAAAAACGGTTTCCATTATTGGAGGCGAGGTTTTTAACAAGCAACTATACTCTCTTCGTCGCAATCCTCACGTTATTGTAGCTACTCCTGGCAGGTTGTTGGATCATGTGAAGAGAAGAACAATTAAGTTGAATGATATTTCAGTTTTAGTTTTGGATGAAGCCGATATGATGTTTGATTTAGGTTTTGCTCCACAGATAGAGGAAATTATTAAATTAACTCCAACTACTCGTCAAACATTATTATTCTCAGCTACTATGCCAGCAGCGATTATTAAGTTAGCTGAAAAATATTTGAAGTCACCATTACAAATTCAAGTTGCGCCAACTGGAACAACGGCTGAACTGGTTGATCAAGAAATATATATATTAAAACCGGAGGATAAATTTAAAAATTTAATTAAGCTTTTGGGAGAATACAAAGATTTGGTTTTAATTTTTGTGAGAACTAGACATGGAGCTACGGCCTTGACTAAAAGATTGAATGAAGAAGGTTATAAGGCTAATGAGATTCATTCCAATTTATCTTTTAATCAAAGAAAGACTTCTCTAGCTGGATTTAAAGAAGGAAGCAAAAGAATTTTAGTAGCCACTGATGTAGCGGCTAGAGGTTTGGATATTAATGGGATTCAATTAGTTTTAAACTATGATTTACCTGATAATTCGGAGGATTATGTTCATCGTATTGGCAGAACAGCTCGAGCCGGAAAGGGTGGTAAGGCTATTTCTTTTTCACTTCCTGGTCAAATTAGAGAGATTCAAAAAATTGAACGTTTGATTAAAAAAAATCTGCCAACTACTAGAATTGGGATTGATCAAAAACCAATAATTAGAAAAAGCTATTCTACTACTCCGGAGAGAGTTTATGGTAGAAAAGCAGTTACTTCTAAGAAGAAAACATTTACTACCCAAAAGAGATTTGATGATAAAAAATCATATGGCGATAGAAAGAAGTTTGATGACAGAAAACCTTTTGGTGGCAGAAAGAAATTTGATGATAGAAAAACATTTGGAAATAAAAAGAAATTTGATGATAGAAAAACTTTTACTGACAAAAGGGGCTTTGATGACAGAAAAAAGTTTGGTGACAAAAAGTCTTTTGATGACAAAAAGAAATTTGATGATAAAAAACCATACGGCGATAGAAAAAAGTTTGATGATAGAAAACCATATAGTAGTAGAAAGAAATCTGAAGATAGGAAACCATTTGCTAGCAAAGAAAAAAAGTTTAGCGCCAAGAAGGCAGATAATAGTAGATATAAAAGTGAGAAATTTGGTAAAAGAAATTTTAAAAAATAATTTTCATAAATTATTATGTCTAAAATTATAGAACACAAAAAAAATTGGGAGGCCCTGGGCGAACTTGATCCTTTTTGGGCTGTGCTTTCTGATAATAGCAAACGTTTTAATAATTGGGATTTAAATGAGTTTTTAAATACCGGAAAAGCTGAAGTAGAAAACATTTTTTCTCAAATGCAGAAAAATAATATTGCTTTAAATAGGGGAGAGATGCTGGATTTTGGTTGTGGCGTCGGTCGTTTAGCTAGATTTTGGCTAAAACATTTTTCTAAATATAATGGCACTGATATTTCTCAAGCCATGGTAGAAAAAGCTAGGGAAATTAATTCTGGTTTAATGGCTGAGTTTTTTGTAAATAGTGATGATTTAAAAATATTTTCTAATAAAAAGTTTGACTTTATTTATTCTGGGATAGTACTGCAACATTTACCTAATAGAGAATTTATTAAAAAATATATTTTGGAATTTAGAAGAGTGCTTAAAGATGGAGGAACCTTGGTTTTTCAATTACCAAGTGAGATCCCTTGGCGTTTTCGCTTCCAACCCGTTAGACGTTTGTACAGCATATTAAAAAGTTTAGGTTTATCAGAAAAGTTTTTGTATAAGAAAATTGGTCTTTATCCAATTAAAATGAGCTATATTAACGAAACTGATATGAAAAACTTTTTGACTAAGGCTGGATTTGTAATTAAAGATGTTTGTGCTGATACTTATTGTGGCCCGCAGGTTAAAAGTCGTACTTATTACTGCGTAGCCGAATAGATTGATATTTGAGATATAAAAAATACTTCTTGTAGAAAGAAGTATTTTTTTTATGTTATATTTATTTTATTTCAAAGCAATTTTTCTACTAAGTTCTGTAATATCATTTTCCAACTTTACCATTCTCAACCTCATTCGAAATATTAGGTAGAACAAGAAGAGGACAGCTAGGTAAAAGATAAGATTGATACCCGAAGAAGAAAAACCTAGCCCCATTACTATTTTGTCTATTGGTTTAATAAACACAATAATTAGGACGCCTAATATCCAGAAAGTTAACCAGAAAATAAATTCATTATAAGTGATAGATTTTTTTCTTTTTTCTCTGTTTAATTTCAAGATGAAGAAAAGTAAAATTAAGATGGCAATAATTTGTTGAATCATATTATTTTTATTATTTTTTTAACTACTTATTTTTTTAAAGAGTAAATCTTTGATAATTCTGAAACTGCCAGAAAACTTTTGTCCAAAATGATTATAGATAACAGTAATAGGAACTTCTTTAATTCTTAATTTATATTTGTGAGCCTTGGCTAATATTTCAGTGCAATGAGCCATCATATTGTTTTCTATTTTTATCTTTTGCGCTGTTTCCTTGGTCATAGCTCTGAAGCCACTCTGCGGATCACTAGTTTTTATTCCAAAAAATATTAAATTAAATATTTTAGCTAGTGGCATAATAATATCTTTTTTGAATTTAGGGATATCTGATTTTATATTTAAAAAA
Organism: uncultured Gammaproteobacteria bacterium; assembly: GCA_964472595.1. GTDB lineage: Bacteria > Patescibacteriota > Patescibacteriia > Patescibacteriales > UBA12465. Next base: position 8,164 of record CAYYLI010000013.1, read on the forward strand.
CGAGAACCAAAAACAATATCAGCGCTATCGTCTATAATTGGTTTAATGACACTTGGTATTTCTTCGCTTAAAAATTGTCCGTCGGCATCAAAATGAACAATAATGTCAGCCTCATTATTTATAGCATATTCATTACCAGTCTGAAGGGCAGCTCCCTGGCCCAGATTAATGGGGTGACGCAGTAGTTTTAATTTATCCTTAGCTTCCGGCGAGAATAACATTTTTTCAACTTCTAGACAGGTATTATCTTTTGAATAGTCATCCACGACAACAATAAAATCAACTCTAGACAAAACTGAGGAAATAGTTTTAAAAATATTTTTTTCTTCATTCCAGGCAGGAATCACGCAAAATGTTTTCATGTTGATTTTATTAATTTTCACTTGGATAATAGCATATTTTATAATATATTGAAATATGCTAAAATGATAGTTGAAATGAAAAACAATTAATTAGCTAATATTTATGGGTTTTTTAATTAAAATTTATGATCAATTACATATTGATTTTTTTAAGCTAAAAGGTCTGCTTAAGGACGTTTATAGTTTTCTTTTTGTTAAAATTTACTTAATAATTTTGGCATTAATTAATCTTTTTTTGTGGTATTTTTCTTATTTAATGTATCAAAAAAATATTCAAGATATTGCCATTTTACATTATAATGTTGATTTTGGTATAAACTTAATTGGTAATAAGAGCAATTTTTTCGTTATGCCAGCTTTAAGTCTAATTTTTATTATTTTGAACAAAGTTTTATTGTTGCTATTAGTTAAAAAAAATGATTTTAAATTTTGGGCATATTTTTTGCTTTCTTTCTTATCATTATTTCATGCCTTTTTACTAATGTCCATTTTTTCAATTTATTCAATTAATTTTTAAAAATATTTAATATGCAATTTGAGGTTATTAAAATTTTATTTTTCTCTATTCTGGCTTTTATCTTTACTTTTTTTTGGACTCCACTTTTAACAAATTTTTTATATAAACATAAATTGGGTAAAAAAATTAGAAATTCTGGCAACACGCCAATTTTTTCTGAGTTACATGCTCATAAAGCTGGAACCCCTACTATGGGAGGTGTTTTGATATGGGGGACTACCTTAATTTTTGCGGTTGTTTTTTATTTAATTTACATTTTTTTTCCTAGTGAGTTTACAGCTTCTTTAAACTTCTTAACACAAAAGGAAACTTTATTACCTTTAGGAGCTTTGCTAGCCTCAGCTTTAATTGGTTTATTTGACGATTGGTTGGATGTTAGAGCAAAGGGTGTTTTTGGTGGTGGGGGATTAAAAATGCGTCATCGCTTATTAATTTACACTTTAATAGCCTTGATTGGAGCTTTGTGGTTTTATTTTAAATTAGATTGGAGCACTATTCATATTCCTTTCTTGGGTTATCTACAAATATCTTGGTGGTATATTCCGGTTTTTGTATTAGTTATTGTGGCTACCTCTTTTTCAGTTAATGAAACTGACGGTTTGGATGGTTTGGCTGGGGGTTCACTTTTGGTGGCCTTTGCTTCTTACGGAATTATTTCTTTTGTTATGGGTCGTTATGATTTAGCTGTTTTTTGTGGAGTAATTTTAGGAGCTTTGCTAGCTTTCTTGTGGTTCAATATTCCGCCAGCTCGTTTTTATATGGGAGACACTGGTTCTATGAGCTTGGGAGTAACCTTGGGTATTATTGCCTTGCTTACTAATAATGTTTTAATTTTACCGCTAATTGGTTTTATTTTTGTGATGGAATCGCTTTCAGTTATTATCCAAATTTTATCCAGAAAATTTCGGCATAAAAAAGTATTTTTATCAGCCCCAATCCATCATCATTTTCAGGCTCAAGGTTGGCCTGAGAGCAAGGTGGTGATGCGTTTTTGGTTAATATCAGCCGTGATGGCAGCTATTGGGCTTATGATATTTTTTATTGATAAAACTTTTAAATAAAAAACATGTTGAAAAATATTTTTAAAAAAAATAATAAACCTGATAGACCGCACCAAGAAAATTCTTCTAGCAGATCCACTAAAAAAACAAAATCGGGTAAAATTGATAAATTTCTTTTAGGGACAATTATTGTTTTATTGATTTTTGGTTTAGTGTTTTTATTTAGTGCTTCTTTAGTGACGGCTCATTCTAGTCAGGGTGATGCTTATTTTTACGTCAAAAAGCAAATCTTAGCTCTATTTTTAGGAATTATCTCCTTGTTTGTTTTATCTCGAATTGATTATGCTTATTTTAAAAAATTCTCTTTATTTTTTTTAATAGCTTCTTTTGCTTCCTTAATACTAGTATTTATTCCTGGTATTAGAGCTGAGCATGGAACTTCTCGTAGTTGGATTATTATTTTTGGACATTCTTTTCAGGTGGCCGAAGCTTTAAAACTTTTATTAATATTATATTTATCTGCTTGGGTGGAAATTCGCAAAGATGATTTGAAGAAATTTTCTACTGGCCTTTTGCCTTTCTTGGCAGTAATATCTGTCATCGGTATACTTTTATTATTGCAACCAGACTTTGGTACTTTCTTATTAGTGTTTACAATTGCTATGTCTATTTATTATGTAGCCGGAGGCAACATGAAGCAATTGGTAATATTATTTGTAATTTTGTGCATCTCTTTTTCTTATTTTTATTCACAGGCCCAAAAATCAGATGGTGCTGGACTGGTAAAATCTTATCAAATAAATCGCATTAAATGTTTACAAGATCCAGAGTTTGACCAAAATAGTTGCTATCAGGTTAATCAATCATTAATTGCTGTTGGCTCAGGTGGTTTGCTGGGGAAGGGCTTGGGAAACAGTAGGCAGAAATTTAATTATTTGCCAGAAGTTTGGTCAGACTCAATTTTCCCAGTTATAGCGGAAGAGATTGGGTTTATAGGCTCAATTTTATTAGTTTTTGTTTATTTTTACATTTTTTATAAAGGGGTTTTAATAGCCAAAAGAGCACCAGATATGTATGGTCGAGCCTTGGCTATTGGAATTTCAGTTTGGATATTTTTTCAGGCTTTCTTAAATATTTCTGGTATGATAAATTTAGTGCCAATGACGGGAGTGCCCCTGCCTTTTGTTAGTGCTGGGGGGACATCTTTGATGATTTTATTGATGGCTTTTGGTATTTTGCTTAATATCGGTAGCCAAGGAAATGTTTCATCCAAAAAAAGAGATATTTAATTATAATAATATGACAAGCTTCAACAAAAAAATTATTTTGAGTGGCGGAGGAACTGGTGGTTCAGTTACTCCTTTATTTCAAATTTATCGAAGTTTGAAAGGGCAATATGATTTCCTTTTTGTCGGTACTTACTCTGGCATTGAAAAAGCGATGGTGGCTAAAGAGGGGATTTTGTATAGAGCTATACTTAGTGGTAAGTGGCGTCGATATTTTTCAGTATTAAATTTTATTGATGTTTTTAAAATATTTTTTGCTTTTTGGCAGTCTTTGTTTGTGCTGATGAAGGAAAAGCCAAAAGTAGTTATTAGTGCTGGAGGTTTTGTTGCTGTGCCACTTTCAATAGCTGCTTGGATTTTGCGTATTCCAGTGATTGTTCACCAACAAGACGTTATTCCCGGGCTAGCTAATAAGATAATGTCAAAGGTAGCTAAAATTATTACCGTTACTTTTCCTAGTGCCTTAAATTATTATGGTAAAAAGGCTAAATTAATTGGCAACTTGAGCCCCGATATTAATTTACTTAGTTTTGATAAAAAATTGATTTTGGATAAGTATGGTATTGAAAATAATGATTTGCCACTGATCTTAATTTTGGGTGGTGGTACTGGATCTTTGTTTATTAATAAATTAGTAGCTAGCTCCTTGAGCGATCTTTCAACCTTTGCTAGAATAGTTCATATTTGTGGGCAAAGTGATAGAGCTAACGTTGAATTGAAGACAGATATAAAAAATTATACCAAATTGGATTTTGTTGAACATCAGGATGCTTTGGCTTTAATCAATTTTTCTGATTTAGTTATTTCTCGTTGTGGCTTGGGAGTTTTGACTGAATTGGCTGTTTTTAAAAAAGTTGCTATTTTAATTCCTATGCCAAACTCACATCAAGAATATAATGCTTTGGAGTTTGAGAAAAAACAAGGCGCTCTTGTTTTGCCAGAAGAAGATTTGAGTCCTATAAAGTTTATTTCAGAAATAAAGAAAGTTTTACAAGACGAAAATTTACGTGAGAACCTAAGCCAAAATATTTCTACAGTTATTAAAAGCGGTAATGATGCCATGATTACAATTTTGCAAGATTTATTAAATTAATTTTATGAATTTTTCTAAAATAAAAAATATATATTTAGTTGGAATAAAGGGCGTTGGCATGGCGATGTTGGCTCAGTTTTTGCAAGCTAAGGGTTATAATATTTTTGGTTCTGATGTGGCTGAAGTTTTTCCAACTGACAAAACTTTGAAGTACGCTAAAATTAAATTTAAATCTGGTTTTTCTTTGGCTAATTTTCCTGAAAAAATTGATTTAATTATTTACTCCTCGGCTTTTTCAGTGGAAAATAACATTGAGATGGCCTATTTCAAAAAAAATAATTATAAAATGTTGGTTTATGCCGAGGCTTTAGGCCATTTTTTCAATCAACATATTGGCGTAGCTGTTTGTGGTAGCCACGGAAAAACCACGGTTACTTCTTGGCTGGGTTTTGTTTTGCAAAAAGGTGGCACCAAGCCCAATGTTCTGACTGGCTCTTATGTTAAGCAGTTCAAAGGTAGCGCTTTGATAGGCTCTTCTAAAAAATTTGTTATTGAAGCTGATGAATATCAGAATAAGTTAAAATATTTTAATCCTCAGGGAGTGATTTTGAATAATATTGATTTTGATCATCCGGATTATTTTAAAGATAAAAAACAATATTTTAAAGTTTTTGCTGATTTTATAAAAAAGATTCCAGCTAAGGGTTTTTTAGTAAGCAACGCGGAAGATGAATTGGCAGTTTTGGCTTCACAAAAAAATAAAGGAAGAAATATTTTCTATTGCTTGTCTGATATTAAATTAAAAGAGAATATAAAATACAAAAAAATATATCAAGCTAAAAATTTGAGAACCGAAAAAGATTTACAAGTTTTTGATTTGTATTTGGCTAATAAAAATTTGGGTAAATTTAAAATTTCTTTACCCGGCAGACATAATGTTTTAAATTCTTTGGCTGTAATTGTTGGATCTTTGGAGATGGGATTAAATATTGAAAAAGTTAGGCAGAATTTAGTTAAGTTTTATGGTGCGGCTCGACGTTTTGATGTTTTGGGGGAGTATCGCGGGGCTGTGGTCATTGACGATTATGCTCACCATCCTTCCGAGGTTAAAGCCTCTTTGCAGGCTGTAAGTCAGAGATATCCAGGGCGTAATATTATAACCGTTTTTCATCCCCACACTTTTAGTCGCACCAGAGCCCTGCTAGATGATTTTGCTAAAAGCTTTTTACTGGCTGATAATTTGCATATTGTGGAGATATATTCTTCAGCTCGAGAGGCTCAGGATGATAAAATATCTAGCCTTGATTTAATTAAAAAAATTGAGCAATATAATCAAACTAAAAATAAGAAGCAAAAATTAGGCTATTTTGCTAATTTGGAGGAGGTAGAGAAAAACCTACCTAAAAAAATTAAAGCTGGCGATGTCGTCTTATTGCTAGGAGCTGGCGATATTTTTCGCGTTGCCTATAATTGGTTGAAGATAAAATAAAAATATGGAAATTCAAAAAAAAGTATCATTAGATAATTATTCTACTTTTAAAATTGGCGGTGAAGCTGAGTTTTTTGTAATAGTTGAAACAGAAGATGAATTAATTGAAGCATTAGAATGGGCCAAAGAGAACAAAAAAGATATCTTTATTCTTGGTTCTGGTTCTAACTCCTTGTTCTCAGACAACGGTTTTTCTGGTTTGGTTATTAAAAATGAAATTAAAGGAATGGAAATTATATCAGAAAATGACAAAGAAGTTGTTATCAGATCTTTTAGTGGAGAACTTTGGTCTAAGTTAGTATATTATGCTATCAACAAAGACTTGTATGGATTAGAAAATACTTTCTATATCCCCGGAACAGTGGGAGCGTCTCCAGTACAAAATATTGGTGCTTATGGCGTTGAGCTAAAGGATATTTTTTCTAGCTTAGAAGCCATTGATTTAAATAGCGGAGAAAAAAAGACATTTAATATTTCTGATTGCCATTTTGCTTATCGGGATAGTATTTTTAAAAGAGAATTTAAAAATAAATATTTTATCCTTTCGGTTGATTTTAAATTAAGCAAAGAAAGAAAACTAAATTTAAATTATCCAGATATTCAAAAAGTTTTAAGTGAGAGAAATATTTTAGAACCTAGTTTAAAAGAATTAGTGGAAATTATTCGAGAGATACGAGATAGCAAATTACCTAATCCAGGAATACTTCCTAGTGCTGGTTCATTTTTCAAAAATCCAATTATTAGTCCAGAACATTTTATTAAATTAGAAAATAAGTTTCCTGATATTAAAAGCTTTCCCGATGAAAAGGGGATTAAGATACCAGCTGGTTGGTTGATTGAAAAATGTGGCTTTAAGGGACAGAAGTTTGGTCCAGTTGGGGTTTATGAAAAACAAGCTTTGATAATTGTTAACTTTGGTGGAGCTAAACAGAAAGATGTGCTGGATTTGGTTAAAAACATTAAACAAGCAGTTTTTGAGACTTTTGAGATTAATTTAGAAGAAGAGGTTAATATCTTGTAAAAAATATAAAAAATAAATATAATATCAAACACTATTAATATAGAATATATGACTACTAAAGAAATAAGACAAAAATATTTAGAATTTTTTGCTGAAAAGAGCCATCAGGTAATTTCCAGCGCTTCTTTGATTCCAGAAAATGATCCTAGTTTGTTGTTTGTAAATTCTGGTATGTCACCACTTGTTCCATATTTACTTGGTGAAAATCATCCAGCTGGGGTTAGACTAACTAATAGTCAAAAATGTTTTCGTAGTGAAGATATTGATGATGTAGGTGATGGTCGTCATAATACTTTTTTTGAAATGCTTGGTAATTGGAGTTTAGGAGATTATTTTAAAGAAGATCAATTAAATTGGTGGTATGAGTTTATTATTGAAAAATTAGGTTTAGATATTAATCGAATTTAGCAAACTGTA
>CAYYLI010000014.1:0-15000 GCA_964472595.1 uncultured Gammaproteobacteria bacterium
TCCATAGTATCTCTATGTCTTAGAGTAACATCATTATTTTCTAGAGATTCAAAATCAATGGTCAGACAAAATGGAGTACCAATCTCATCCTGACGACGATAACGTTTACCAATATTACCATTATCATCAAATTCACAACGCCACTCCATTTTTAAAATATCAAACACTTCCCTAGCCTTAGCTACTAATTCTGGTTTGTTCTTTAATAATGGAAAAACTGCTACCTTAATCGGAGCTAGTTTTGGATTAAGTTTTAAAACAACTCTAGTATCATCACCTTCTAATTGTTCTTCGTTATAGGCATCAGAGATAACGGCTAAAAAAGTACGCCCAACACCAGCCGAAGTTTCAACCACGTGTGGTACAAACTTTTCATTATTGGCCTGATCTAAATAAGTAAAATCTTTGCCTGAACTATTTCCGTGTTGAGTTAAATCATAATCTCCCCGATAATGCACGCCTTCTAATTCTTTAAAACCAAAGGGAAAATTATATTCAACATCATAAGCCTTCTTAGCATAAAAAACTAAATTTTCATGTTCATGCCATTTCAAATTTTCTTCTTTCAAGCCTAGGTTTAGATAAAAATTCCAGCGAGCTTCGCGCCACTTATCATAATATTCTTCTGCTTCTTTAGGATTAACAAAATATTGCATTTCCATTTGTTCAAATTCTCTAGTACGGAATATAAACTGGCGGGCAGTAATTTCATTACGAAAAGCTTTACCAATTTGAGCAATACCAAAAGGAATCTTAACTCTCGCTGAATCTAAAACATTTTTGTAATTAATATAAATACCCTGACAAGTTTCTCCTCTTAAATACACTGGCTCTTTTTCCATATCACCAGTAAAATTACCTAAGTTTGATTTAACGAGTAAGTTAAAATTTTTACCCTCGCTAAATTCAGTAGAACCGCAATTAGGACACTTTATCTTCCCTTTATTATCTTGAAATATTTTATTAATCTCCTCTTCGCTCATTTTCTCATCAGCAAAAATTCCATGTTCTTCCAACAAATTATCTAAACGTAATCTAGTGTGACATTTTTTACATTCAGTTAAAGGATCAGAAAAACCTTTAACATGCCCAGAAGCTTCCCAAACCTTAGGGCTCATAAAAATAGCTGAATCTAGACCAACTACATCATCTCTGGTTTGAACCATAGCCTTCCACCAAGCATTTTTAATATTATTAGCTAACTCTACTCCATAAGGACCAAGGTCATAAACAGCCGCAAAGCCTTCGTAGATTTCAGATGAAGGAAAAACAAAACCACGTCTTTTACACAAAGAAACAATCTTATCCATTTTTTCTTGAGAATTTATCATATTTTTATATCACTTATATATTATTTTTACATTTCTTTAAGACTTTTTAGACCCAAAACAGCTAAAGCATTTTCTATCACCAAGGATGTAGCCGACATAAACACTAAACGACTTTTTTTCAAATCACTTGTAGCTGACAAGACTTTAACATTTTGATAATAATCATTAAATAATTTCGTCAGTTCAAATAAATACTTGCAAATTTCACTTGGATCTAACTCTGCTCCAGCTTTTTTAATAATTTCTGGATATTTAGACAATTTTAAGGCCAAATTCTTCTCCCAAACAGAATCAAGGCCTAATAAATTTATTTTACTAGAATATCTAGCTGAAACTCTAGCCTTCTTTAAAATACTTTTTATTCTAACTAAAGCATATAAAATATACAGTGCGCTAAAACCATCAAATTTGGTAGCTTCCTCCATATTAAAAACAATTATTTTTTGTGGAGAAATTTTTAACATTTCAAATTTAAGAATATTAGATGTCAAAATCTCACTATTATTTCTAATTTTTCTAACGCTCCATTTAGGATGTCTTTTTTTACTCTCCTCTACCAACTTCTGAAAGACCTTGGCTTTTAATTCGTAATAGGAAGTATTATTGCCAGAACGAGACGACATCATTCCTTCTGGCAAAGTCACAAAATCATAAGGCAAGTGAACAAAATTTTGTTTGTAGCCAGCTAAGCTTAACATTTTAAATAACTGTTTGAAGTGTAAGCTCTGTCTAACATCAACTAGAATAAAAGAATTCTTTAAGTTTTTAAAATCACGAAACTTTTGGGCCGCTAAAGCTAAATCGGCCACTGGATAAAGTGCAGTACCATTGCTTCTAATAACCGGCATGATTCCCAAATTATATTTTTCCAAATCAGCAATAATTGCTCCTTCACTTTTTCGCAAAATTCCCTTTTCAATGAACTCGTCTACCATTTCTAAACCTCTATCAACCACATTGCTTTCAAAATATACTTTTTTAAACTTTACTCCCAAGTCTTTATATATCTTAGAAAAATCTAATAAGCTCAGCTCTCTGGTTTTTTTCCAAACTTGATAATTTTTTCCTTGGCGAGACTCAATATCAGCCATAATTTGGCCAATTTCCTTAGCTAAATCAGGGTTTTCCTCCATTTCTTTAACGGCATGAACGTAACATTCCCCCAATTTTTTACTATATTTTTGCTTATAGCTCCAAATGGTTTTAGCAGCATGGATGCCAAAATCATTGATATATGAAATAGGATAAGATTTGTAGCCGTTAGCTTCATAAATTCTAAAAATAGAATTACCTAAAGCAATATTTCTGATATGACCAACATGAATATCTTTATGAGTATTGGCGTTGGAAAATTCAAACACCGAGACCTCTCTCTTGCCTGAATCATTAAAGCCATATTTCTTTTTTTCAGAAAAAATATTTTTCAATAATTCCGACATTAAATATTCTGTCTTTACAAAAAAATTAAGATAAGCGCCAACAATTTTAATTTCCGAAATATTTGACATTAACTCAGTATTACCATCTAAACTATTTTTTACTTTTTCCAAAATAGCCTCAGGCGACAAAGATTCTTGCTTCATTATTTTAAATAATGGCCAAGTTAAATCACCCAAATCATTACTTGGGGGATAATTTAATTCTGACTCCTCTATATTTAAAGTCAAAGCTAATTGTTTTTTTATCTTATCTAAAACCATATTATTTTATTTTAGCAAATTGTCTCTTACCTCTTTGGACAATCGTTCCCGAAATTAATTCATAATCTGATTTAGCATCATTTACCACTTCTTCATTAACCTTAATTCCTCCTTGATCAATTAAACGACGAGCATCAGTCTTACTGTCAACTAATTTTAGTGCCAAAAGCAAATCTACAATATTCATTGTTTTTTCAGAGAAAGAAAATTCTGGCATTTCGCTTGGGGTTTCTTTTTTTTGAAAAGTATTAACAAAATTTTCTTGAGCTTTTTTGGCTAATTCTTCACCGTGAAATATTTTTACTATTTCATAAGCCAAGCGCATTTTTAAATCCTTAGGATTGACTTCATTATTATCCATTTTCTTTTTCATTTCCTGGATTTCTTTCATGTCAACTCTAGTACATAATTCCAAGGCGCTAATAATAACACCATCGGTCCAGGACATTACTTTGCCAAACATTTCACTGTAATTTTCATTCAAAAAGACGGCGTTACCTTCACTTTTACCCATTTTATTACCATGATCATCGGCTAATAATTTCAAAGTCATTACACATTTATCCTTGCCCTTCAAAGCTTTTTGCAAATCACGACCACACATCATATTAAACATTTGATCATTACCACCAACCTCTAAATCAACATTCATAAAAGCACTGTCATAACCTTGAGCTAGGGGGTATAAAAATTCATGAAAATATATTGGCTTATTTTCTTCTAATCTTTTTTGAAACATATCTCTTTGAATCATTTGTTGAACAGTAAAATGAGAAGAGAGCTCAATCAAATCTTTAAAACTAACCTTGTCATTCCATTTGCTATTGCGCAAAACCTTAGCCTTATTAGGTCCAGAAAATTTCAAAAAAGCTGAGGCTTGTTTTTTATAAGATTTGGAATTATTTTTTACTTCTTGTCTGGTTAATTTTTTTCTAACAGCACTTTTGTCAGTAGGATCGCCAATCATGCCAGTAAACTCACCCAAAAGAAATATAACCTCGTGACCCAATTCTTGTAATTGCGCCAATTTATTTATTGAGATAGCATTACCAATATGCAAAGAAGAGGCACTAGGATCATAACCACAATAAAGTTTTATTCTTTCTCCGCTCATTAATTTCTTTTTTAAGGTCTCCTTATCGGGATAAATTTTCTCCACTCCTCTAGTCAAAACATCCTCCACTAAACGCTCATCTGTTATTATTTTTGCCATATTTTTTAATATTTTACTTAAAAAATTAATATCACCGCCAAAACGGTCTAATAATTATTATTGTATATTATTTAAAGCTTTTTGGCAATAAAAAGTCGTTTGACAAAAATATGATATTAGGTGATTTTTTCTTTTACTTTTTTTAAAAATATGTTATAATTTTTATATCTTAAAAATATTAATTTTATAATTTAAACTTAAAATTATGCTATCTTATCGAGCTATCTTAAAACAAGCCTGGAGACTTTCCTGGAAAAACAAAATGTTATGGTTTTTGGGGTTCTTTGCCTCACTTGTTAGTTTCACAGTAGAAACAAAAATAATGTCACGTTCTTTCAACCAAGAATCTGGCATCGCTTCATTAAACGATCTAATTTTATTCATTAGCACTGGAATCTTTTCTGCCAATGCTTGGCATAATGCTCTAAATTTGTTCAAAAGCAATCCTGGCACCATGATATTATTAATAATTTTCTTATTAATAATTCTAGCTATCACTCTATTTTTCCTATGGTTGGCTGTTAGCTCTCAAATTGGAGTAATTAATGCTGTAGCCAAAATAAGCAAAAAACAAAATGAAAAATTGACTATAAAAAATTTATTAAAAGGTGCTCAAAAAAGATTCTGGCCAGTGCTTTTCTTAAACCTGGCTATATCTCTTCTTATAAATATTTTATTTATATTAATTAGCTTACTACTTATCATTGTTATTATAAAGAGCCAAATTTTTACTTCAATCCTATATGGAATAATTTTTATCATTTTTGTTCCAGTAGCTTTATTTTTATCTTTTATTACCAAATATGCCATTGCTTACGTAATTTTAGAAGGCAAAAAATTTGCCCCAGCCATTAAAGAAGCTTGGAAATTATTTTTCAATAATTGGTTAATCAGTGTTGAGATGGCTATTATATTATTCTTTATTAATATTATTGCCATAGTACTTTTCTCATTATTATCATTTATTATTTTTACTCTATTCTTTGGCATCGCTCTATCAATAAATATGCTAGCTTCATCTATTTTCTTATTTTGGCTATTTATTATTATCGGCTTCTTGCTAGTAATGGCGGTTATGGTTTTAGGAGGTTCCTTTATTAATGTTTTTCAAACTGCTTCTTGGACCAACTTATTTGTTCAATTAAAAGGCGAAGGAGGAAGTAGTAAATTAGAAAGAGTTTTTACTGAAAAATAATTTTTACTGAAAATAATTTATGAGTGGTTTTGATTCAATTTCAAGTTTGCTAAGACAGGATCAAGATGATGATAGTGCCCAATCCAAGCTCCTTAGTAAACAACAAGAAATAAAAAACAAAGAGATAGAAAGACAAACTCAAGCCAAGGCTCAAACCTTGGGTTTGTCATATATTGACCTAGACAACTTTCCTATTAGCCCCGAAGCTCTATCTCTAATTCCAGAAGAAGAAGCTATAAAAAATAAAATAGTTTGTTTTTTCTATGATGGTGAAAATATTAAAATAGCCACTACTAACCCTGACAGTGAAAAAGTAGATGAAATTATCGAAGCTTTAAATAAAATCTATTTCACTAAAAGTACTCTATTTCTAGTCTCACCCAACAGTTTGCAACACGCCTTATTGGTCTACAAAAATATTCCAAAAAACAAGGCTGTAACTAGGGATGTTATCATTACCGAAGAAGACCTGGAAAGATATAAAAAAATTATTGGGGATTACAAAAGCTTAAACGATAAAATAAAGGATGTTAACATCTCTGATACTGTCACTTTGATTTTAGCCACTGCTTTAAAAGTTGGGGCCAGTGATGTGCATATTGAAGCCGAGAGCAAGGAAGTAGTAGTTCGCTTAAGAATTGATGGCGTTTTGCAAGAAGCCGCTACTATTGATAAATCCAAATGGAAAAAAATAATAGCTCGCATGAAAATACTAGCTGGAGTAAAAATAAATTTAGAAGAGCCTCAAGATGGTCGCTATTCTATTTTCTTAAAAAATGATCGTATTGATGTTCGTTCCTCTTTTTTGCCAACAGCTTTTGGTGAAAGCGTAGTAATGAGACTGCTACAAGCCAACTCCGTTGGTTTGAGTTTTAGTGAATTAGGACTAAGACCAGAGGCCTATAAAATACTGACCAAAGAAATTAATAAACCAAATGGACTAGTACTAACTGCGGGGCCTACTGGTAGCGGAAAGACAACTACTCTTTATGCCATCTTAAAAGAACTAAATCATCCCGGAACAAAAATTATCACTCTAGAAGACCCTATTGAATATCAATTATCTGGCATCAATCAAAGTCAAATTGATCCAAAAAATAATTATACTTTTGCCAACGCTCTAAAATCAGTTTTGCGCCAAGATCCAAACATTGTAATGGTTGGAGAAATTCGTGATTCTGAAACAGCCGAAATTGCTATTCAAGCTAGCTTGACTGGTCATATTGTTTTATCAACCCTACACACCAATGATGCCTCTGGCGTTATTCCTCGCTTGACAGAAATGGATGTTAAACCATATTTCATAACCCCAGCTATCAATGCGGTAATTGGACAACGTTTAGTTAGAAAATTATGTCCTCATTGTAAACAAATTCACAATTTAAACGAAGATGAAGAATTAATGATTAAAAAAATATTGGCAGTGGTTTCACCTAAAGCTAATATCAATATTCCATCTTCTCTACCAAGTATTTACAAGGCTGGGCCTGGTTGTGATAAATGTAATGGTTTGGGATACAAAGATAGAATTGGAATTTACGAAATATTTACCATGAGCGACAAAATTAAACAATTGACCGTAGACAACGCTCCTTCCTTTAAAATATTACAAAGAGCTATTGAAGATGGTATGATTACTATGCTTCAAGACGGAATTTTAAAAGTTTTGGATGGCGTAACTAGTGCCGAGGAAGTTTATCGAGTTATTGGAAATTTTGATTACGTTGAAAAATTATACGACATTGCTATTTCCCAAACTATTGGACGTGGTATTAAAATTAAGGCTGAAGATTTGGCTCGAGCTCAAAACATGCTACAAAATCCAAATGAAGTTCCCGAAATTTTAAAGAATTTACCAACTAAAGAAACAATTTCCGTCCTTTTATCACTAGCCACTGAAAGTAAGGCTGGGGATTTGCATATTGAACCAACAGAAAAAAATGTAAAAATTAGATTTAGAATTGACGGCGTTTTACACGACATTTTTGATTTACCAAAAGATATTTTTTTACCCCTTTTAGGCGAAGTAAAAATATTAACTGGCTTTGAAACCAATGTTAAAAAAGCCACTCTGGATGGTCGTTTTACTATTTTCTTACCTGATAAAAAATTAGACTGTCGTGTTTCTATTATCTCTGGTGGTTTTGGTGAAACTATTGTAGTTCGCTTCTTGACTGGAGGTGAACAAAACCTAGATTTGGACAAATTAGGTCTTTCAGAATACGCTTTGCCAATTCTAAAAAATTCTATCAAAAAAACTAAAGGTATTATTTTAACCACCGGTCCAACTGGTTCTGGTAAAACTACTACCCTTTATAGTGTTTTGAAAAAAATAAATACACCGGATGTTAAAATCATCACCGTTGAAGATCCCATTGAATATCAAATGGAGGGTATCATCCAAACTCAAATTGATTCTGAACAGGGCTATACTTTCGCGGCAGCAATGCGCTCTCTTCTTCGTCAAAATCCAAATATTATGATGATAGGAGAAATTCGTGATGACGAAACTGCTAAAATTGCTATTGAAGCTTCTTTGACTGGTCACTTGGTTTTATCAACTGTTCATACCAATAGCGCTGCTGGTGCTGTTTCCCGTTTCATGGGTCTAGGGGTTGAGAGATCAATGCTATCTAACGCTCTAGAATGCTCCATTGGACAAAGATTGGTTAGAAAAATTTGTCCTCATTGCGAAAAAGAAGAAGTAGTTTTGAGTGAAAATGAATTAAGCGAAGTTAAATCAATTTTAGGAAAGATAAAAAATAAAAATTTCCAAATGCCAAGTGAATTAAAATTCTATAAAGGCAAAGGTTGTGATAAGTGCAATAATATTGGCTACCAAGGGCGCTTAGGTCTATACGAAGTTTTGGAAATTAATCCTGAAATTCAAAAATTAATTGAAAGCGCTAGCGCCAATGATTTAGAAATTGAAAACATGGCCATTGAAAACGGAATGATAAATGTTATGCAAGATGGTATTATTAAAGCTTTAAAAGGAGAAACTACCTTAGAGGAAGTTTTCCGTATTACTCGTTAATTTAAAAATAAAAAATACAACATGTTAAACAAAAAATTTATCTCAGATTTGAGAAAAGACTATTTAAATAAAAATGCTGAACGTCGTCAATTAATTAGTCGTTCTAATCTAATTTTAAACAACGCTAAAAAAGCTATCTTTGCTATTCATCGCGGAGATTTGGAAATTGCCCTGGAAAGATTATTGGAGAACGAGGATGTTATTAAAAAAATTAAAAAAGATTTTGGTGAAGCTCGAGCCTTAGAAGAAGGTTCTTATCTAGCTGGCTTAGAAGAATATGTTGAAGCTCGCCTTTTCTTTAATTTTATTAAAACTGGCAAAATCGGTCCTATTAAAGAGGTTAAAGTTCCAGCCGAATCATATTTGGGCGGTATCTGCGATCTAACAGGTGAAATGATTAGATTGGCTACCAACGAAGCTATTGCAAAAAACTTTAACAAAATCAGCGAAATAAAGAAAATTATTAATGAAATTTTAAATGAATTGATTGATTTTGATATCACGGGCTATTTGCGCACTAAATATGATCAAGCTCGTACCAATTTAAAAAAGATTGAGCAAATGGATTATGAAATTAATCTAAGAAAAATGTAAACTAACAAAATTTTAAAAAAGATCTTATGAAAATAGCGGTAATTTCTGATATTCACGATAATCTAGTTAATCTAGATCTTTTTTTTAAACTAATTGAGACAGAAAATATTGAAAAAATTATTTGCTGTGGCGATGTTTGTAATTTAGAAACTTTAGAAAAAATAGCTACGACTTTTGTAAGAGAAATTTTTCTAATTTATGGCAATGCCGAAATATACCAAACTGAAGATGTCTCTCGGTTTAAAAACATCAGGTTCTTAAAGAGGTATGACAAAATTGAAATAGATAGTTTAAAAATTGGGCTCTGTCATGAACCAGCTTTCTTCAGAAATTTATTTGATTTAGAGCCAAACCTAAATTATATTTTTTACGGCCATACACACAAACCTTGGATGTCGGTTAAAAATAAAGCCAAATTAATAAATCCAGGAACCCTAGGTGGAGTTTTCTATAAACCAAGCTTTGCCATCTTTGACACTCTTAGCCAAAAAATTAAATTAAAATTAATTCATCAATAAGTATGATTGAAAAACAAATAAAAACAGTAGCTCTCAAAGCCGTGTCAGCTTCAGCTGAAATACTCAAAAAAGAATATTATAAATTTGAAAGGAGTCAAATAAAAATAAAGAGTCAACACGAGATTATCACCAAATGTGATTTAATATCGGAGCAAATTATTATTAAAGAAATCCGAAAGAATTTTCCCGAGCATCGCATTTTATCAGAAGAACAAGGTGATGATAAAAAAAAATCAGATTATCTTTGGATCATTGATCCTATTGATGGTACTACCAATTTTTCTATTCACAATCCCCTATGGTCAGTTACTCTAAGTGTCGCCTATAAAAATGAAATAATCTTTGGAATAATTTTGGCGCCGATTTTAAATGAATTATTTATTGCTGAAAAAGGCAAAGGCGCTTTCTTAAACGGTAAAAAAATAAAAACTAAAGCTGCAGCCAATAAAAAAAATATTAATACTTTTTGTCATAGCCGAAAAATATCCGATATTAAAAAGGCCATCAAATATTACTCTTATCAAAAATTACACGCTCTAGATTGCAGACAAATGGGCTCTGCTTCACTAGAGCTAGCTTATGTAGCCTGTGGCAGAGTTGATTCAATTTTGATACCTGGGGCTAATTCTTGGGATGTTGGAGCAGGCGCCCTAATTGTCCAAGAAGCTGGTGGCAAAGTTAGTGATTTTGCTAATAAAAAATGGAGCCTGAAAAGCTCCGATATTTTGGCAGCACACCCCAAATTACATAGCGAATTAATAAAAACTGTTAAGAAATTAAAGCTCTAATAATTTTTTAATTTCCGGGATAACGGCGTCAGCCCTCTCCTCTGAAATCTCCATTATTTCTGCAGAAATTTTCTTACTAAAATAAGCTTGAACCATAGGATAATCCGAATATTTTGAAATATTCGGATTTATTATAATATCGGAGTCAGCCAGGGAAATTGATAAATTATATAAAGCGATTTCTGAGGTTCTGGTTAAAATTTTGGAAAGTTTACTCATCTTATTTTGAGCCTGATATTGATTATACAAATTAACTGAAATAACTATGTCAGCTCCCATTTGGCGAACAACGTTATCAGGCACTGGATTAGAAACTCCGCCATCAACAAAAAATTTATTTAAATATTTTACTGGTTTAAAAATCAGCGGAATAGAGACGCTAGCTCTAACTGCTTTACTTAATTCACCCTTCTCCAAAATAGTAGCCTCTCCAGAATACAAATCAGTTGCTACAGCCTTGAATGGTATTTTAGTATCACTAAATTTTTTGTTCTCAAACATTTTAATAAAGTTTTTTTCTAAACGAGCACCGCTAAGTATTCCTTTTTTAAAATTAATATCTTTTAAATATTTAATTTTTTTATCCTGTTCAGAAAAATAATCAGCTTGCATCTTTTCTAGGTCTTGATGTAGGGCATAATGAGCCCCAATAACGGCACCAATACTAGTGCCAGCAATATAATCAATTGGAATATTGTGTTTCACTAGAGATTTTAGCACTCCAATATGAGCTGGGCCTCTAAAACCACCACTACCCAAAGCCAGTCCAACAGTTTTTCTTTTTTTATTTTTAGAAAAAATCTGATTCATATTTTTTACTTAAAAAATTCTTTCAAATATCTCCCAGTATAACTTCTCTTCTCTTTAGCCACATCTCTTGGATTTCCACAGGCTACAATCTCTCCTCCTTTGTCACCACCTTCTGGGCCCAAATCAATTACCCAATCAGCTGACTTTATTATATCTAAATTATGCTCAATTACCAAGACGGTGTTACCTTTATCAACTAATCCATGCAAAACTTTTAATAGATTCTTACTGTCTTCAAAATGAAGTCCGGTTGTCGGTTCGTCCAAAATATACAATGTTTTACCAGTAGCTGGACGAGATAACTCAAAAGCTAGCTTAATTCTTTGTGATTCTCCGCCAGATAAGGTGGTGGCGCTTTGGCCCAACTTTACATAACCCAAACCGATGCTATTTAAAATTTCTAATTTATTCTTAACATTTTTCTCTTTAGCAAAAAACTTCGAAGCATCCTCAATAGTCATTTCTAGAACTTCATAAATATTTTTACCATTATATTTAATATCTAAAACTTCTTTCTTATACCTTTGTCCATTACACTCATCACATTTAGCATAAATATCCGGCAAAAATTGCATCTCTACTTTCACCACACCATCGCCCTGACATTTTTCGCAACGACCACCTTTTAAATTAAAAGAGAAGTGTTGTGGTTTGATCCCCTGCTTCTTAGCCTCTGGCAAAGAGGCAAAAATATCTCTAATATATGAGAAAACTCCGGTATAAGTGGCTGGATTGGAACGTGGAGTGCGCCCAATTGGAGATTGATCAATATCAATTATCTTATCAAGATATTCTAAACCTAAAATAGCTTTATGTTTTCCTGGTTCTTCTTTAGCTCGATAAAATTTTTGATTCAATGCTTTAGCTAAAATATCTATCATTAAAGTTGATTTACCAGAGCCAGAAACCCCAGAAATAACAACTAAGTTTTCTAGTGGTATTTCAACATCAATATTCTTTAAATTATTTTCACAAGCCCCAATAATCTTGAGTGATTTACCTCTAGATTGACGATATTTACTAGGAACTGGAATTTGCCTATCACCAAAAAGATATTGGGCAGTTAATGACTTTTTATCCTTTTTAAATTTCTTTAAATCACCAGCAAAGATTAGTTCCCCACCCCTCTCTCCAGCTAGTGGTCCAATATCTAAAATATAATCAGAGGCCAACATCATAGCTGAATCATGTTCAATAACAATCACTGAATTTCCTTTGGTATTTAAATTACGTAAAGTTTCAATTAAATTTTCATTATCCTTAGGATGCAAACCAATAGAAGGTTCATCTAGCACATAAAGCAAGCCAACTAAATTTGAGCTAATCTGATGAGACAAACGAAGTCTTTGTGATTCACCGCCCGACAAGGTAGTAGCTGGTCGATTGATAGTCAAATAAGCTAAACCAACTTTTATAATATTATTTAAACGCAGAAGAACCTCCTTGGAGATAGAACGAAAAATGTCTCTCTCACCCGCTTCCAAATTAAACTTATTTTCTGACTTAAAAAAATATCTTAATTCATTAATGTTTTTAGCTGTTAACTCATAAATATTTAAATCTTGAAATTTAACTGCTAAAACCTCTGGATTTAATCTTTGTCCCTGACAAGCTGGACAAACTACATTTTTCATATACTGTGATATCTTTTGTCGAATATAATTGGAATCAGTTTCTTGATACTTATCACGCAAACCTTGTAAAACTCCCGGGAAGTGTTGATCGCCTTTTAATATTAAGGAAATTTCCTTTTTAGACATTTTTTTAAGTGGAGTATTAATATCAAAATGATGACGCTGAGCTAATTTTTCAACTTCTTTAATTAAATTATTTTGATTATCAAAATTATAATGCATCCAAGGCTTGACGGCTCCTTGAGCTATATTCAAATTTAAATTTAAGACAGTGTCAGCATTAATCTCCATCTTAACACCCAATCCACCACATTCCGGGCAAGCACCTTGTCCAGAATTAAAAGAAAAATCTATTGTTCTAAACTCTTCACGAGAAAACTTACAAGTCGGGCAAGTTAAAATATTACTATTTTTTTTATTGTCACCTTTTTTAGCTTTGCTTATTTCCATTTTTACTCCACAATGAGGACAATGCGGTATCCCTATTTTTGTGTATAATAAGCGGAAATAATCATATATTTCAGAAATAGTCCCCACTGTTGAACGGGGGTTGTTACTAGCTGATTTTTGGTCAATAGAAATAGCTGGAATAAGACCATCTATCAAATCAACGTCCGGCTTATCCATCAAGCCAACAAATTGACGAGCATAAGAGGACAAAGACTCCATATATCTTCTTTGACTTTCGGCGTAGATCAAGTCAAAAACCAAAGATGATTTACCTGAGCCGGAAAGACCGGTCACCACCACAAATTTATCACGAGGAATTTCTAGGTCAATATTTTTTAAATTATTAACTCGAGCTCCTTTTATTTTTATACTATTTGGCATTATTTTAAAATTAAATTAATTATAATATAGGGTAAAGAAATTTCATTAATAATAAAAAGAATTTATCCCAAAAAGAAATTTTTTCTTTGTTTATAAAAACTGAACGAGAATTTAATATCCACCCGTCTATAATATTTTTTAAATCTTCAATTACTTTTTTATCATTAATAGAAATTCCGGATTCAATATTCAAGTTAAAAGACACTAAGTCTAAATTCTGTGAACCAATTAAAGCTGTTTCATCATCGACTAGCAAAACCTTGGCATGATTCATGGAATTTTGAAAATAAAATTGGATATCTAAATTGTTTAGTTTTAGAATGTAAGCCCTGTTGATCTTATTCAATATCTTGATGTCAGTATCTTCCGGTAATAATATTTCAATTTTTACACCTCGCTTTAAAGAGGACTCCATTAGAGCCATCATCCAACGTGGCGGAGTAAAATATGGAGTTACTATAATTATTTTGCTCTTAGCATTATTCAAAGCGTCACTATAATACTTTTTTAGGGTATAAACATTTTGATTAGGCCAGTGTTCTAAAAATTGAGATTTAATTGTTTTTAAAATACCTTTTTCTGTTCTCCTTAAAAGATATTGATCTTTTCCCCCACTCATTTTATAAGTATAAGCAAAAGAACGTAAGATATTTTTAGTAAGCATGGGACTAACTATTTTTATGCTCAAATCATGCCAATTGCTAGTACTTTTTTTAATATTAACACCTCCTAAAAAAGAAATGCGTTCATCAATGATAAAAATTTTACGATGAGTACGGCGCAACCAATCACTAAAAAACAAAATTTCAATACCAACTGATTTTAAATCTTCAATAATAGAGGCTTTTAATTCCGAACTACCACGAGAATCAGCTACTATAACTATCTTTACTCCGGCTGTAGCTTTTTCTTTTAAAGCAGAAACAAAATCATATTTTCCATCAGTATCCAACAAAAAAATATACATCTCTATATATATTGATTTTTTGGCCGACTTGATTTCGCTCATCATTGCCAACCAAGCTGAACTTGATTTTGTATAAAGTTTGTATTTCATTTTTTTAGAAAATAATCTGGATTCAATTATACCACACTGTTTTAAAAAGATAAAGGGGGAAAACAAATAAACAAAAAAAGAGCCGTTAATGAAAACGGCTCTTTTTTATATATTTTTTTGGTATATTTCGAAGCTAACAGGCATCAATTCTTTTTTATTGGACCTATCATTTCTGATAGGCTCTCTTCTATAAAAGAAGAGCCGACCTAGATTTTTAATCAATGATTAAAAACCTGATAATCTCCCTAGAAAGGAGGTGATCCATCCACAGCTTCCGCTACGGATGCCTTGT
>CAYYLI010000015.1:0-5731 GCA_964472595.1 uncultured Gammaproteobacteria bacterium
TAACGGACAAATACCTTTAACGCCCTCAATTGTCGAACCAAGCATAGTAGCACTCCATTGATATAATCTACCATAGACAGAACAATTATTAGAATCATTATTATAACAACCACACCAGCCAACATCAGTGTTGTTGACCCAGATTTTAGAGGCGCATCCATCATCATAATTCATATTTTTTGCCATCCAACATTGAGTTCCAATTTGAACGGTCGGATATTGCTCCCCATTTCTTGGATCAGTCAATAAATCACCACAAGAAAAATCAACTTGATTACAAGCTGAGCCAGGGCTACAAAATGAACAACAATAATCATTTGTATTAGCGCAAGAACAACTAGTATTATCTATTAAATAACCTGATTGGAAAACAACAACTTTCCCCATATTAAAATGCTTATCACTAATCTCAACTCGCCATTCCAAATAATTTAAAGTTGCACTATCAAAATCATAAGCTATCATCTCACCTGATCCAGGAATAAACAAAGCTGTGACAGTGGCAATATCAAAAGAATTTCTAAAGGTCAGCCCACTGGGCAAAACAATTTCTTTGCCTCCATAAACAGCGTCCATTTCTCCAGTATCGGGTAAATAATTTCCATTCAAATCAGCAAACAAATATATTTTTTGATCAGGCGCTGAAAAATTTATCCCCCAATAAGTTGGCACTGCTCCATTATACGGTTTATTATTCAAAGCATAGCTTTGGGCTAATTTTAAATTTTGTTGAATTGTATTTTGTGAATTTATTAAGTCAGTTGTGCTATAACCAGCATTATAATTAGCAATCACAATTGAAGAGAGAATTCCTACAATAAACAAAACTATCATCATCTCTATCAAGGTAAAAGCTTTTTTTAATTTAATTCCCTTGCTTGAAAAATTGCTTGATTTTAATTCCTGTAAAAATTCTTCTCCTAATTTTATCATCTTAAGCCTATCTTTTTCCAAATCGTCAGTATAACCAACTAAGTGCAAAAGTCCGTGAACTAAAATAAAGTCAAATTCCTGCCAAAGACGACGACCACTCTCCTTAGCCTGTCTTTCAATTTGAGATAAACTAATTATAATTTCATTCAACTCAGGAAATGATAACACGTCAGTAGTTTTATCTTTACCTCGATAAGTAGAGTTAATCTCCTTCATTTTATTATCAGAAACCACAGCTAAAGAAATTTCTGTCTCCGGATCAATTTTGTATTTTTTAAAAAAAGCCCGAGCAATATTATCTATTCTCTTTTTACTAAGCTTCTTTTTAGTTAAATTTCGCAGTTCAATCATATTTAGATTTAAATTTGAAATTAAAAACGCAATAATAGTCGTAGTCTTCTAACTATATTATACAACAAATAGGGGGTCTTTTTAAAGACTAAGTCAAAAGTCCCTGGATAGGTGTAAATACTGCCAGCAAAACCCTTTTTAAAGCGCGAAACTCCGGGCCATTTTTTTTCATCTACTCCATAAAAATCATAGTAATTATAGCCTTCTTCCTTGGCTTTTTTTATTATTTCCCACTGCAAAAGATAGGGCGCCATCAATTCCCTGTTCTCATTAGCTGAAGCACCATGCAAATATGTCACTGTCTTATCATAAAAAGAAAAAAGTCCTGCGGCTAATAAAACTCCATCTTTTCTGGCTTCAAATAAACGAATAAACTCTCCATCAATTAAACTATGATAATATTTCTTACTATGAATAAAAAACTTATCCCTTTTAGAAGTTAAAGATATTAAATTATAGAAATCAGAAAAATGTTTTTCATAATTATTATTTTCTTTTTTTAATTCCAAAACATCGATTTCCTTTTTTCCAGCCAAACGAATATTGTATCTAGTTTTTTGCGCCATCTTCGCCAATAACTCTTCCTCTTTTAAAGACAAGTCTAAAAAAGAGCTTGAAGCCGGTTGAATATCTTTGCTTTTTTTAACAAATTTAGAATTAGATAAAACAAATTTAGAAAAATTATTATCAATAGGCTCAACTCTGATAAATAAAAACTTTTTATCCTTTAAATCATCCTGTATCTGCAACATAAAATCCTGCCAAAAATCTCCTTGATAATTTCCAAAATATAATGGTCCACGAGGTAGATATAAATACTTACCAAAAAAAGGAATGTTTTTTTCAATTGCCAAAAAAAAGCCAACAACTTTTTCGGCTTGATATATAGCTTTCAAAAAAACACCTGAACTTGACTTTTCTTGGACACTAGCCCACTTGTCTGATTGCAAGAAAGGCCAGGCCGGAAAAGAAGTTAAGGCATTAGATTGTGCTTCTAAAATATTTTTCTGAAAAGCTAAAAAATCTTCTTTTTGTAAATCTATAATCTTCATGAAATCTAAAATTAAATTTTCTAAAACTGACTAGCAACATTATACATTGGCAAGATAACAGCTGCTACCATAATACCTACACCCAAACCCATAATTACCATAATCAAAGGTTCAATAATAGCATTCAAATTAGCCAATTTTGCAGAAACCTCTTTGTCATAAAATTTAGCTGTTTCCTCTAAAACTTCATCCAAGCGACCACTGCGCTCACCTACTGACATCATTTCTGGAATCATTTTCGGCACATATTCACTTCTCTCCAACACTGAAACAATGGAAGCACCCTCATTAATATTATCTACTGTTTCAATTAAAATATCTCGATAAACGGAATTGCGCACGATATCACCTACAATCTCCAAGCTTTTAGTAACAGCTACACCACCTTTTAATAAGGTTCCGAAAGAACGGCAAAAACGAACCAAATATATCAATTGAAAAATCTTACCCAATATAGGCATTTTAACATAAAACAAATCACGAACTCTTTTACCTTTTGTTGTTTTTACATAATATCTCAAACCTATTATTAAAAACAAAATTCCAAGTCCAAGATATGCGTAATAAGCTCTTAAAAAATTAGTAGCCCCAATAACTATTCTGGTAGACAATGGTAGAGTTGCCCCTGTTTCTTCCAAAATTTTTGTCAATTCTGGTAAAACAAAAAATATAAAAACAAAGCCTACTACTGTCAAACCGACCACGATAAAAGCTGGATAAATTAAAGCTCCCTTAAATCTTTTAGTTAAATCATAATCTTTTTCAATTTCATCTGATAAATATTCCAAAATACTATCCAATTTACCAGAAGTTTCACCAGCTTTAACTACGTTGCAATAAAATTCAGAAAATACTTTAGGATGTTTTTTTAAAGCGTCTGACAAAAAAGCACCATTATCAACATCATAAGCTACTTGAGATAAAACTACCTTAAATTTTAAATTACTTGTTTGTTCAATAATTACTGATAAAGCCTCAACTATAGGAACGTTGGACATAATCATAATTGAAAATTGGCGAGAAAAAACAATCAAATCCTTAGTTTTAATAGGATTTAAAAAAGTAGCAATCTTAAATTCTAAATCACCAGAAGATTCCTTTAAAAAATAAACATCCAAACCTTTGCGATTCAAAGCACGAACTGCTGAGTTTTCATCAGTTGATACAATGGTTCCTAATTTTGTTTTATTATCGCGAGATTTCGCTTTGTAGGAAAATATAGCCATATATAAATTTTAAATTAATGATTAAGATTCAATAACACGTAAAACTTCCTCTAGAGTTGTAAAGCCACGTAATATTTTTATATATCCATCTTGACGCAAAGAAACAAATTCTTGGCTTTTTTTAACAGCTTCAATATCCAGATTCTTAATATCAGTCATAATTATGTGCTTTAAGTCATCGTTTAACTCAATAACCTCGCCCAAAGCAACTCGATCCAAATATCCAGTTTTTTGACAACGAGCACAACCAACTGGTTCATAAATTTTTAAATTATCAATTGATCCAGCTTCTTTTAACTCTGGAATTTCTTTAGCTAAACAATCCTCCTTGAGATTGGAAAATTCTTCCTTAGCCTCTTTAATAATTTGAGCTTTTATTTCATTAGAAGTTTCTTTTTTACAATAAGAACAAAGACGACGAGATAGTCTTTGAGCAAGTATCATACGCAAAATAGAGGTTAAAAGAATTGGTTCAACCTTCATATCGAGTAAACGAAAAACTGTACTCAAGGCATCGTTGGTATGCAAGGTTGATAATACTAAATGACCTGTTAAACCAGCATGAACTGATAATTCATCACGAATTTCTCCCACCATAATAATATCAGGATCTTGACGAACCAGAGAGCGAAGACCGGTAGCAAAAGTATAACCAATCTTTGGTCTAATTTGAGACTGATTAACCCCTTTCATTTGATATTCAATCGGATCTTCTAAGGTAGAAATATTTACACCCTCTTTATTTAAAATATTTATAACCGAATACAATGTAGTAGTTTTACCAGAACCAGTAGGACCAGTTGATAAAATAATTCCATTAGTTTTCTTTATATTTCGCTTGAAAGCCTCCAAAATATGCTGATTAAAACCTAACTCTTCTAAGCTAATAACGCCTTTAACGGTATCCAAAACACGCATTACTACCTTTTCTAAACCAACACCGATTGGCAAAGTAGAAATACGGAAGTCAATTTCACGACCATCAAAAATTAAAACTATTCTGCCATCCTGAGGCACGCGAGTTTCGTCTAATTTCATTTTAGCCAAAACCTTAACTCTGGAGACAACTGAATTGTGAATATTTTTTGGCAAAAATAAAGCATTCTTTAAAATACCATCTACTCGAAAACGAACTCGACTTTCATTTTCATAAGGCTCAATATGAATATCAGAAGCTCTGCTATCAACCGCATTACGAATAATAACAGAAACAATTTTAGCAATTGGAGCTGATTCATCAGTATCATCTGAATCTAAAATATCAGGCTCATCACCCTTTTTAAACTCTAAAGAATCCTCTTCTTCCTTTAACTTTGTTTCCAAAGCTAAAGATATTTCTTCTTCAATTTTTTTATACTGCTTAAAAGCTGAATTTAAACTAATTTTAGAAATGACAAAATATTCTACTTCTAATTTTTTTTGCTTGCCTAAAAAATTAATAGCCTCCATAGCCTTTAGATTGGGTTCCACCAAACCAACTTGCATCTTAACTTTATCAAAGAAAAAACAAACCGCCTTATAATTTTCTGCCAATTCTGGATTTATTAAATTCAAAGCGTCTTTACTAATATTTTCATCGACTAAATTTTTATATGGTAAATTTAACATCTTAGCTTTAATTTCGGTAAATTTTTCTGGTCCTACCATTTTTTCTTTAACAACAAATTCCCCCAAATTAAAAGAAGGATCTTTTTTTTGCAAAAGAACCTCTATTTCATTAATATCGGCTAAAGTGAGCAATCTATTTTCTTTTAGTAATTCAAAAAGCTTGTCATTATTTACCATAAATTTTAAATAAAATTAAAATGAAGGAGAAAAAGGATTATCATTTCCAATTTCAAATTCAGAAGATGTTCCATTTTCTGAACCGTTGATTATCTCACCAGTTTCTTGATCAATAATTTTTAGGTCGTCGGGCAATTCCAAACCATTAATATCAACCTTGAAGTCTTTTAATTGATTAAATTTTTCACTCTCTAAAATTGACAAATCAAGTACTGGAACATTATTATTTGTTCCATTCTTGGCTCTATTAATAATTTGCTCTGGAGTCTCTAGCACTGAATCTAATTTAAAATAAGACATAAACTGTGAATTGTAAGCAAAAAAAGTAATA
The DNA here is from genome assembly GCA_964472595.1 of uncultured Gammaproteobacteria bacterium. GTDB lineage: Bacteria > Patescibacteriota > Patescibacteriia > Patescibacteriales > UBA12465. The sequence goes on from CAYYLI010000015.1 coordinate 5,679, forward strand.
TTAGCTATCAGCAATATCAAGAGCAAAACTATTAATAAAACTCTATAAAGATT
>CAYYLI010000015.1:5831-13481 GCA_964472595.1 uncultured Gammaproteobacteria bacterium
CTAATTATTTGCTCATCTGAAACCTCAGCCGAAACAGTCATCTCCTTGTCTAAAAAAGCCTTGGATTGAAAACTGATAGCTCGAACATCATCGGTGGTGGCTGGTAAAATATATTCTCCGGAAAGATTTCCTGAAAAACTATTATAATAAACTTTCTTTAAAGTATTTTTTTCCAAATAAGCAAAAAGATTAGTCCAATAAATATGTTGACTCAAAACATTTGAAGCGGTCAAAAGTCTTGATTTGAAATTATTGGAAGTTTCATAATCAGTTCTCATTTTTTCCAACTCCTCCTTGATGTAAACGATTTCTCTTTCTAAATAATGAGAATTTTCCACCTCCCTTTTTTCACCCCACCAAGATAAAAACAAATAAGTTTCGACAACTATTATAAAAGCAATAATAAACAAAACAAAAGCTACTGGAAGATCTTTCTTCCATTCAAATTTTATCTCAACTTCATCTTTAATTAAATCAGTCTCTAATAATTCCAAATTGTCCACATCCTTATTCTTCTTGAATAAATCAGAAAAAAAGCTCTTTTTTTCGGCCAATTTTTCTTTTGGAGCTGGGTTCATATTTGGCTGTTGTTTATTTGTTTCCATACTTCTATATTATATACTATTTTTCAAAAAAATAAAAATTTTTTGCTTTGATTATTCTAGGTCTCTTAAAGCCAAGCCTAGGGCCACTGACAATCTAGGTCCAACTTCATCTAAAACTGGTTTTAATTCTGCCGGATAAGAAACTCTAAACCAAGGATCACCAATAATTACATTTATATTTAATTGATCTTCTAATGATTGAGCAAAATTTGGCAATAGACTACCACCACCTGACAAAATTATTTTTTCTACTTTTTCGTTATTACTACTATTAAACAAATCCAACATATATCTAATTTCTTTGACGATGGGACTAACTATGTCAGCAATAATTTTGGAGCTCTCTGGATCAGACTCATCAGAAAAAGCTAAATCAAATTTAAATTGTTCAGCTTCCTCTAGACTAATATTTAATCTCTTACTAATTTCAGCGGTAATGGTTTTTCCGGAAATATTAATACTACGATTTAAAAAAGGAATACTTTCTTTAATAATAGAAAAATTGGTACTATTAGCTCCCATACCAACGAGCATCACAGTAGAAGGATCATTGCCAGTCAAAGCTCTAATCATAGAAAAGGTTTCAGTTTCCAAATTTGATAAAAAAATATTAGCTTTTTTAAAAACTTCAATATATTTTTTTATTAATTTTTTGGGAGAGCCTGTTAAAAAAACTCTCACCCCCCCTGGATTGTTTTTGTCTGGTATAATTTTCCAGTCTAAAACCATTTCTGAAATTGGCAAAGGAATAACTTTTTTAGCCTCATCTATTATTCTCTCATTAATCTTTCTCTTGTCATAATTATTAATATTTATCACTGAGGAGAAAACCGAAAAACTAGGCAAAGAAACGCTAGCTTTATTGGTTTTTATATTAGCCTCATTTTTCATTTTAACAATAGCCTTGGCAATATTGTCAATATCTTCAGAATGAGAAAATTTAAAATTTTCAATTGGAGAAGAAAAGGCATAATTTACTAAGGATATTTTTTTGCCCTTTTTACTTAGCTCCACCATTTTGATGGTATTATCCCCAATGTCTATTCCCAAAAAATTATTATCGTTGGAAGAAAATAATCCCATAGTTTTTTTTGTTTATAAAAAATCAAAATTTAAACAAAATTAAAAATTGAATTGTTTATCAAAATATGTTATAATTTAAGCGTTAGTTGGTGACTATTTTATTCACCTCTATCATATTAATAATTATAACATAAATTAAAAAAATGGAAAAGAGCAAAATTAAAAAAATACTAATGGTTCTTGGTTTCGCCATTGTGGTAGTTTTGATGGCTTATTTAATTTTCAATACCTTCTTCAAAAAAAGCCCTAGCAGTCAAACAGGTCCAGGGGATGAAACTCCAAACTCAGGAATTGGCTTACCTGGATCACCTGATGGCTCTGGCAATATCGGTGAAGATGGTGGCTCCGGACAAATACCAACTTCATCTGATTCCGGAGTTCAAACCTCTCCCCTATTCCCAGAAAATTCTGGTCAAGTTAGCACTGTAGCCAATGGTGGAATTACTCAAGTTGCTAGCTTAATAAACAATCCGACCACTGGGGCAACTTTAAGCAAAAATGGAGACTCCGTTCAATTTTATAACAAAGATGATGGTAAATTTTATATGGTCAACGACAAGGGAGATGTCATCGCCCTGAGCAATAAAGTTTTCTACAATGTTGACTCTGTTACCTGGGCGCCCAACAAAACAAAAGCTGTAATTGAATACCCTGACAAAAACAAAATTGTTTATGACTTCTCTACTGAAAAACAAGTTACCCTACCAAAGCATTGGGAAGACTTTGAGTTTTCTTCTGATAGCCAAAAACTAGTCAACAAAAGTTTGGGTACTGATCCAGACAATCGCTGGTTAATAGTTAGCAACAGCGATGGGTCTCAAAGTAAAGCTGTAGAATATATTGGCACAAATGACAAAGATGTTATTCCTTCTTGGTCACCCAACAATCAAACAGTCGCTATGTACACTCGCGGAGTTGATTTCAATCGTAACGAAGTTTTTTTCATCGGACAAAATGACGAAAATTTTAAATCGACTGTAGTTGAGGGTTGGGGCTTTGATCCTCTATGGTCAAACGATGGTGAAAAATTATTATACAGTGTTTACTCGGCCAAAAACGAACTAAAGCCAAGTTTATGGCTAGTCAACGCCAAGGGTGACAATATCGGAAGTAATCGCACTAGCTTACAAATAGAAACTTGGGCTGAAAAATGCACTTTTGCCAATAGTAATGAAGTTTACTGTGCTGTTCCAAAAACATTAGAAAAAGGGGCTGGACTTTATCCTGATTTAGCCCTAAAAACATCAGATGATTTATATAAAATAGATTTATCTACTGGACAAAAAGAATTAATTGCTATTCCTAATGGTGCTTACAATGTTTCTTCTATCATTGTCAGTGAAGATCAAAAAAATATCTTTTTTACCGACTATAGCAGTAACCAAATATATAAAGTTAGACTGAAATAGATATTTAAAAAAACTTTCAAAAGAATAAAATCTAAAAATCAAGCCAAAATATTTTTATGTTTAAAAAAATACTTCTTTGGGGGCTTGATTTTTTATTTCCCCCAACTTGCGTCTTATGTCAACAAGGCGAAGAATTATTATGTAAAAAATGTTTTAAATCTTTAAGTGGAAAAGAAGCTGCTTGCCCAAAATGCGCTAAAAAAAATAATTTAGGGGAATTTTGTTCTGAATGCAAACAAGAATTTTATTTACGCGGAGTTTTAGTGGCGGGAGATTTAAGTGACAAAAAATTAGCCAAACTTATAAAACTATATAAATACAATTTTATTTCCAGTTTAGGATTATTTTTAGCTAAGTTTATGTATAACTTTTTAAAAAATAATGTTTTAGCTAATCCTATTATAAATCCAAAATTAAACTCAGATAAATATTTAAATTTAAATAATTATTTAATAATTGCCACTCCCCTGTCTAAAAAAAGATTGCGCTGGCGTGGCTTTAACCAAAGCGCAATTTTAGCAGAATTTATTTCCTGTAAACTTAATTTAGAAATTTCAGAAAAATTAATTAGAGTAAAACATCAAAAACCTCAAGCTAAATTAAATTTAAATGAGAGAAAAAATAATTTGCAAGATTGTTTCAAGTGGACTGGTGAAAATTTGGGTGGTCAAAATATTTTATTAATAGATGATGTTTGCACTAGCTCCAGTACCTTAAATGAAATGGCTAAGGAATTAACAAAACACCAAGCCGGCGTTATCTGGGGCTTGGTGTTAGCTAAGGGTTAAACTATATAATTATTGTAGTTCAAACAATCCTAATATTTAATTGTCTTTATAATCTTATTTAAGATCAGATGCAACTGGAGCTGTTTTTTGACAGCCACAACTAGGATTTTTCGGAGTATTTACAGCCGTATCACTATTTGAATTAGCTGAAACTGCTCCACAAACACCAGCTGCTTTTTTTCCAGCACAACCACAAGTGCCATCAGCACTTTTATTGGCGCAAGTGCAAGTTCCTTTTTCTGCGCTACAGCCACAGCTAGCACCTGATGAGCACTGACAAGAATTTGCTTTATTATTAACCGGGTTTACTGCGGTTTCAGTAGCTGAAGCATTTTTTGATCCGGAATTAGCAAAAAATATCAATCCAGCGGTAAAAAGAGCTATAGATATTCCACTAAGAAAAATTACTTTTCTCATAATTTTAAATTTAATTTAAATTTATTAATTTTTAATTAAAGCGCCTTACATCAATACTACGAAGCTTTTCTATATTTTATTTCACTTTAATTTTTATCTTGGCAAGAACCTAATTTTGCACAAGAATTATTTAATTGACAAGAAGTATTTTCCGATCCTGCTGGCCCGGAACAAGTATTGTTTTCCAAGCAACCAGAACAAGAACCTTTCATTTGAGCACAATGAGGACAAGCACACTCCCAAGTTCTAACTTCCTTCACTTCAAAAATTGGCAAATTTAAATCTGAAAAAAGAGCAGAGCCAATAACTTTTATTTTTTTATTGTCCTGTAATAATTCTTGACCGATAAAACTATTAGATGATATTTTTAACTCCCAAATTTTTTCAGAAAAATCATGCAATAATATTTTATCATCTTTTAGCTCTACTGTTCCCGCTAATAATCCTTTATCAGGATTTTCCCAAGAAGAACGTAAATAATTAGCTTGGCGATAAAAATAGTTATTAGCTAAGTATGATTCTATACTATGACTAATACCAGAGAAATATAATATTAAAGCCGTAATAATAATTAATAAGATTGGCAAAAGACCCTTGTAAACAAAGGGGTAATGATAGGCTTCATCTGATTTACGAGTACGATCAAAAGCTATGCCTAAGAAAATTAAAACTCCAAACAACCAAAAATACGGAAAAGCTTGGAGAAAAAATGACCAAGGGTTTTTCCCTAAAACAGCATAAATATCCCAATCACCATGCCTAATTATCATTATTAAAATAGAGAGAGATAGACCAGCTAAAAGCAAAAAAATAGAAAGCGCTAAATAGCGTAATATTTTTTTAACCATAAAAAAGGCCGGACTCAAAGGACAAACTTTGTCATCCTTAATTTTTTTGATAATTTTTTCTTCTAAATTATTTAACATATTTTTCATATTTAACTTTAAATTGTTTTTTAGCTCTATCAATCATAGTAGCAACTGTCCCCATCGGTTTTTTTAAAATATCAGAAATCTCTCGATACTCTTTGTGTTCAAAAAAACGTAAAACTAAAACTTCACGGTATTCATCTTTTAATTCTTGTAAAACTAATTTAACTTTATCTTTGGCTAATTTCTCGTCTATTTCAGCACTCAAGTCAAAATCGTCTGGAATTTCTAATTCTGGAAAAAGAGGTAGATGCCCTCTTTTTTGACGACGAATTTCATCAATAGCTTCATTGTGAACAATACGATAAGCCCAAGAAGAAAATTTTAAATTTTTATTAAAACTATTTAAATTGGTATATATTTTAATAAAAGAAGCTTGAATAACATCTTCCAATTCCTCTGCTCTAAAACCAGTAAATCTTTTTAAGTAATAAAAAAACTTCTCTTTATAACGCTTAATTAAAAGAGCAAAAAACATATTATCTTTTAAAGACAACTCGACCAATTCTTCGTCGCTATAATCGTCCCTAATATCAGGCTTATTTTGTTCCATATTTTGTATTAATATAATACGAAGGTTTTAGGGTTTTTATTTCAAATTTAGAATATATTTAAGCGTTATTTAAGTATATAAACGATACTGGTTCCAGCCTCATTGGTGCTAGTATAAGGTTTGCCCTTGCCATCATTTAAAGTAGTGCTAACCTGCCCAGAAAAATTTATCTTAAATTCTTCTCCCTTTTCTGGCACAACCTGGCTAAAAGACCCAGAATAAACAATAATTCTAAGCTCATCTTTATACGTCCCATTATATTCACGATAATGTTTGCCACTCAAAATCTTGGTTTTAGGATTATACGAACCCTCTATTTTAATACTACCGGTACCGACAAATTTACCCTCAGAAAAAGAGGCGCTATAGGTAGTTTTAAAAGCATTATCTTGAACTTTAATAATTGCCTGTTTAAAAAGCTCGTTTTTAATATTAGCCTGCCAGTCGTTACTAGGCGCAACAGTTTTCATTAACAAAGAAAAAGAAGATTTTTCTTCTGAAATATTATTTTCTTCTTTATCATTTGAAATTCCTTCTTCGTTGTTTGAAGAACCTTCCCCATTCTCAGGATTGTTATTTTTTGTATTAAGCTCTTCATTGTTTTGTTTCTGAGCTTCTTCACTTTTCAGGTCTGTAGAAGAACTTTCCAAAGATGTTTCTTCTGTAATATTTGTATCATTCAAATTTGATGATTTATTATTTTTTTCTTCTTCAATCTTTTTTATAAACTCCGCAATGTCATCAGCCGATAATTCCCCCTCTATTCCCTTTTTATCTTTTAACCATTCATCCAATTCTTCTTTAACTAAAGTAGAAACATAAACTGGGCTTTTATATTTTTTAATATTAGAAAATTTTTCAGTTTTTTCATAAGCTGGTAGCTCAATGCCCAAAACTTTACCCTCTTGAGCACTGGAGTTAAACTGCTCCAAGGCCACCATAACTGAATTAAATTTTTGATAACCGGTAGCTAAATTTTCTGGAATTTCATTAATATTCAAAATAGTAGCAGCTGGCTCCGTTATTTTTCTAATATCACCAACAATTCCTGAGACTTTATTATGGTTACCAAAAGCTATTTTAGCCGCATCATCAGAAACCTCCAAGGCCAAATCAACACCAGAAACAACTACAGCCGCCTGAGCTAAAGTGGAGCCAGTAACCACAGCTGAGGCACCACCAGTTACGACAATCCCCCCAACAAAACCTACTACTTTACAAGTATCTTTTATAACAACAGCTGAAGTTTCTAATTTTTGAAAAGTATCGCCAGCCTCATTCCAAGCATCAGCTGTTACCTGGTCCTGGTCTTGACGTAAAATCGCCATAGCTTTTTTAGCATCAACTCCCAAATGTTTGGCCAAAGTAGCAATCTTCTTTCCGGTTGGGGCACTATCAAAGATGGCTGTGACTTCTGATTTTTCATAAGCCAAAGCTTCTGGAATTTTTAGAAAAGATACTTGCTTATTAGCCAACTTTTCAGAATCTTCTTGCAAAGCGAAAGCTTCTTTTTCTAAGTCCTCCCAATCACGTAAGATAGAATTTAGATCTGTTGACCATTTTTCATAACTTTCATACTTTTTTGCTTGACTCAAAACAGCATCACTGCGATAACGCAAACTCAAATATTGTTTTGAAATATTATAGGTCATTTCTAAAACCCGTTGCTCGTCTTTATCAACCTTTTCACTTTTATCAATTTTCAAAAAAAACAAAGCAACAAATATTACTCCCAGAACTAAAATAATGAGCAAAAATTTAATATTTTTTTTCATGTTTTTAATTTTAAATTATTAATTTATTATATAATTAAAATAACATAAAAATAAGCTAAAATCAAAAAGTCTTTATCTTTTAATTCAGATG
>CAYYLI010000016.1:0-11461 GCA_964472595.1 uncultured Gammaproteobacteria bacterium
ATTATTTTTTGCTATAATATCAGTATAAATAATATCAATAACTATACATATTTCTGTTAAAAAAGCTAAGAAATTGGCTTTTTGTATGTTGTCTAGTTGTTAAAAATTAAAATGAAAATATATGAATATTTCGTATTTCGGCCATTCTTGTTTTAAAATTGAAGAAAAAATAAATGGAGAAAATGTGGTTTTGGTTACCGATCCTTTTGATAAAGAAGTCGGCTTAAAAGTGCCAAACATTGAAGCTGATATTGCAACAGTTAGTCACGCTCATTCTGATCACAACAACGTTTCAGCTTTACGCAAAGATCCTTTTGTTATTAATTGTGCCGGCGAGTTTGATGTTAAAGGTGTTATCATCGAAGGAATACGTTCTTTGCACGGCGACAATAAAGGTGAAAACATAATTTTTAGAATTGATGTTGAGGGTGTTAGCTTGGCTCATTTAGGAGATTTAGGAGAAACACTAGATAATAAACAATTAGAAAAATTAGGCGGGGTTGATATTTTATTCGTTCCTGTTGGTGGAAAATATACTTTAGATGCCAAAAAAGCAGTTGAAGTTATTTCTCAAATAGAACCTCGTATTGTTGTGCCAATGCATTACAAAACTAAAGATTCCAAAATTGATGTTGACGGCTTAGATAAGTTCATCAAAGAAATAGGTATAGAAGCAAATTATGAAGATAAGTTAAAAGTTAATAAAAAAGATTTACCAGTAGAAGATATGCGTCTAGTGGTTTTTAATATTTAAAATTAAAATAAAATTATGAGTACTAATCCAAAAAAAGAACAAACTTTTGTCATCTTAAAACCGGATGCCATTCAAAGAGGTTTAATCGGAGATATAATTTCTCGTTTAGAAAGAACTGGTTTGAAATTGGTAGCTTTAAAAATGATTAACGCTACTGAAGATCAATGCTGGAAACATTATAATAAGGATGATGCTTGGTTTTTAGAAAAAGGACAAAAGGTTTTAGCCAATAGAGAGGCTGCTGGTCTGCCAATTGAAAAAGAGGCGATTGAATATGGTCGTGATATTATTGGTGCTTTAGTTAAATTCATGACTTGTAGTCCAATTATCCCAATGGTTTTTGAAGGTAATCAAGCCGTAGGAATTATTAAAAAAATAGTTGGTGGAACAGAACCTCTTACTTCTGATGTTGGCACTATTCGCGGTGATTTGACACTAGATTCATATGAGTTATCAAATTTAGATGATAGAGCTGTGCGTAATTTGATTCATTGTTCAGACAAGCCAGAAGAAGCTCAAAGAGAAATTGCTTTATGGTTTAAAGAAGAAGAATTAATGAAATATCGTTTAATTTCAGAGCAAGTTTTGTATGATGTTAACTTAGATGGCATCAGAGAATAATTATTTTAAAATGGAAAAAAAAGAATTATCGCAAAAACTAAAAGAAACTATTTCTAAAAAAGATAGTCGTTTTTGGTTAATGATTTTTGTAGTAATAGCTACAGTTTCTGTTTTGGGGCTGTGGGCCTATGATATTAAAAATACCTATTCTGTTTCAGCTAATTGGGGCAAAGACTCTAATGAATTAGGAATTTCTGAGGTAAAAAGTGATGCTAGCGAAACTATAGACCAACTTTTTTCTTTATTTGATAAATCTATTAAAGATGAGGGGTCTGCTTCTAGCACTGAAGAATTAGGCACTAATACTGCTAGTACTACTTTAGATCTTGATCAAGCAGATATTGATAAATTGAAATTAATGTTAGAGGTTGAAAAAAATAAAGCCTCATCCACTAATACTGATACTCTGGCCAGTTCTTCTGTTCCTTCTTTGTATCCAGAATTAGATGATAGTGAAAAAACTATTCAAGATTTAAAAAGAAGAATTGAAGAATTGGAAGGTCGTTTAGATTAAGATTTTTTTAACTTAGAGTAATTAAATAATTTAGATATAAATATGAAAAAGGAAGTAAAAAGCGCTAAGGGTAAACCTGAGCCAAAAAAGGAAAAAGAAATAATTGAAAAAGATCAAAACCAAGAAAAAGGTTTGATTTTAGATGGTAATAGTGATAGACGTGAAACAGCCTATGGCTTGGTACAAAATCAATCAATTAGTGATGAAATGAGCACAGCTTATTTGGATTACGCTATGAGTGTTATTGTTTCTCGTGCCTTACCTGATGTTCGTGATGGTATGAAGCCAGTGCATCGTCGTATTCTGTATGCCATGTGGGATATCGGTTTAAAACCAAGTGCTAAGTTTAGAAAATCCGCTACTGTGGTGGGTGAGGTGTTGGGTAAATATCATCCTCACGGTGATATTGCGGTTTATGATTCTATGGTTCGTATGGCTCAAGATTTCTCAATGCGATATCCTTTGGTTCGTGGTCAAGGAAACTTTGGCTCTATGGATGGTGATAGTGCCGCCGCTATGAGATATTGTGTCTCTGGCGACACCTTATTATTAACTGACCAAGGAATCTTAGAGATAGATAAATTATCTAAAAAGAGTGAAGAAAAAATAAAAATCAATGTTTTAAATTATCAAGGGAAAATAAAGCCGGCTGTTAAATTTTTTAATTCTGGTAAACATGAAATTATTAAAATTAAAACAGAGCAAGGCTATGAGATTAGAGGTTCTCGCAATCATCCTTTATTATTATGGGGTCTAAATGAATTTGGACAACCCTATTTTTATTGGAAAAAATTAGAAAATATTAATAAAAATGATAATGTAGTTTTGAGTAGAGGTTCTTCTTTATTTGCTAAAGAGGATATTTCTTTAGGCGATTTTTATATTAATGGTAGTAATAAAAGTGATGAAGTTATTATTCCTAAAAAAATGAATAAAGACCTAGCTTTTGTTTTGGGAGCTTTGGTTTCAGAGGGTTCATTTCATCAAAATAAATTTTTCTTTTGCAATTCTGATATGGAATTTTACAGCAGGGTCAAGGAAATAATTCAAAAGCAATTTGTTGGAGTAAAAATGTATGAAAGAGTTTTAAAAGGTAATTGTTTTGAGCTTTGTCTTTATCAAAAGAATTTAGTAGAGTTTTTAAAAGAAATTGGTTTATCAACTAAATTATCTGATAAAAAAGAAATTCCTTTTACTGTTTTGAAGTCAAGTCGAGTCGTCATTGCTTCTTTTTTGCAAGGTTTGTTTGAGGGTGATGGGTCAGTTTCAAGCAAAGAAGACAAGCGTCACGGAGGAAAATCAATCGAATTAACCTATGACTCTAAAAGTTATAAATTAATTCAACAATTAAAAACAATTTTATTAAATTTCGGAGTTGTTACAACGTCTCCTTACCAAGATAAAAGAAATTCTTGTTATAAATTAATAATTTCTGGCGTTAATAGTATTACTAATTTTTATAAAAATATTAATTTCTTTTCTGATCGTAAAAGAGATTTATTAAAAAAAGTAGAAGAACTTAATAATTCTCGTTTAAGTCATAACGACTTTATTCCGTTTTTGAATGACTACCTTCGCTCTAATTATACTAGCAGTTTTATTAAAAAAAATAATTTTGATAGATATAATAGCTTGCAAAAAAATTATTCTCAATTAAAGAAAATTTTAAAACCAGTTGATTTAAAAATGGTAGATTATTTATTAAAAAATAATTACTTTTTTAATGCTGTAAAAGTAGTTGAATGTCTTAAAGAAAAAGAAACTGTTTATTCTATCAAGGTTGATAGTTCTTGTCATTCTTTTGTGGCCAATGGTTTTATTAATCATAATACCGAAGCAAAATTAGCTGGAATTACAGAAGAGCTAATGTTTGATATTGATAAAAATACAGTTAATTTTATTCCTAACTATGATGGTTCACAAAAAGAACCTCAGGTTTTACCAGCCAAACTGCCCAATCTATTATTAAATGGAGGAATGGGGATTGCTGTTGGTATGTCTACTAATATTCCACCACATAATCTAAAAGAATTGATTGGCGCTATTAATTTATTACTTGAAAAACCAGAATCAACAGTTGAGGATTTAATGGAATTTGTTAAGGGGCCTGATTTCCCAACTGGTGGTATTATTTATGACAAAAAAGATATTTTAAATGCTTATGCTACTGGTAAGGGCGGAATAGTTTGTCGTGGTAAAGCTGATATTGTGGAGGATAAGCATGGAAATTTTCAAATTGTTATTTCAGAAATTCCTTTTCAGGTTAACAAGGCTGGCTTGGTTGAAAAAATAGCTGACTTGGTAAAGGATAAAAAAATAGAAGGCGTTAAAAACTTGCGTGATGAATCTGACAAGGATGGTGTGCGCGTTGTTTTGGATTTGAAAAAAGATTCTTATCCAAAAAAGATTTTAAATAGCCTATACAAAAATACTCCATTACAAACAACTTTTCATGTCAATATTTTAGCTTTGATTGACGGTATCCAACCTAAGGTTTTGACCTTAAAAATGGTATTAGAAGAATATATCAAACATCGCCAAGAAGTTGTTTATCGCCGAACTGAATTTGAATTGAATAAAGCAAAAGACCGAGCCCATATTTTAGAGGGATTGATGATTGCCTTAAAAAATATTGATGAAGTTATTAAAGTTATTAAAGCCTCTAAAGATAAGGATGTTGCTCGAGAAAATTTGATGAAAAAATTCAAATTATCAGAGAGACAAGCTACTGCTATTTTGGAAATGAGATTACAAAATTTAGCCAATTTGGAAAGAATTAAAATTGAGGATGAATTAAAGGAAAAATTGAAATTAATTAAAGATTTAGAAGCAATATTAGCCTCTAATGCTAAAATTAGAAAAATTATTAAAGATGAAATTACTGAATTGGGAGAAAAATTTGGTGATGAACGTCGCACTCAAGTGGTATCACATGGAGTAAAGAGCTTTAATGTAGAAGATTTGATTCCTAATGAAGAAACTATGGTGATGATGACTAGAGATGGCTATATTAAACGTCTTGATCCAGACACTTTCAAAGTTCAGGCTCGAGGTGGTAAGGGTGTAATTGGGTTAACAACCAAAGAAGAGGACTCTGTTGATTTTATGTTCATTACTCAAACTCACAATGATATTTTGTTCTTCACTACCAAGGGGCGCGTCTTTCAATTGAAGGCTCATGAAATTCCACAAGCTTCTCGTACTGCCAAGGGAACTCCAATTGTTAACTTCCTGCAGTTAATTGGTGGAGAAAAAGTTACTTCAATTTTGCCTTTGGATAAAATCGCAAATTACAATTATTTGTTTTTTGCTACTGAACAAGGTTTGGTTAAAAAAGTAGAAATAAATTCTTTCTCTAATGTTCGTCGCAGTGGCTTGATAGCTATTAAGATAAAAAATGATGATAAATTGATTTGGTGCAAACCAACTTCTGGCACTGATCATATCAATTTAATTACTGCCAATGGTCAAGCTATTAGATTTGCTGAAAAAGAGGTGCGAGATATGGGTCGAAATGCTGCTGGTGTTCGAGGTATTAAGCTGAAAGCTAAAGATATTGTTGTTGGCATGGGTGTAATTAAAATGGAAAAAGGAGTCAAGAGAAACTATCAAATTTTGACCATCATGGAAAAGGGTTATGGCAAGAGAACTGATTTGGATTTATATAAACTTCAGGGTCGTGGTGGTAGTGGTATTAGAACTGCCAAGGTCACTGATAAAACTGGTAAAATCAGCAATGCCTTCATTATTAATAAGGATAATATGGAAAACAAGGATTTGATTATTATTTCTGATCAAGGACAAGTTATTCGTTTGCCATATAAAACAGTTAATGAATTGGGCCGTGATACTCAAGGAGTCCGAATAATGCGCTTTAAAGATGATAGTGATAGCGTGGCTAGTGTAACCTACGTTTAAGAAGTGATTAATCATTCTATTAAATATACAAAAAAACAAAAAGCCCCCAGCCGGGGTTTTTTGTTTGAGGTTTTGAGCCTCTTTTGGCCTTTTTATTTTTTTAGCTTAATATGCTATAATTAGCTTATAAAAATATATTAAAATTAACTTAAAAATATGAGCACTTTTATCATTATTTTGTTTTTGCTTATCTTATTAGCCTTGGTTGGCTTTTTGCTTTTTTTATTCTTAAAAAACAATAATTCTGCTCAATCTGATGAAAAGTTGTTAATTTTGGCAGAAAAAATAGGGGAGTTAAGTCGGCAAAATGAAGGCCTGCGTCAAGAATTAGATAAAAAATTGAGCGAAACTAATAGAGTTAGTCAAGAAAGTGCCTTCAAGTCTAGTCAGTTAATTCAGGGTATTAATAATCAATCCAATAAGATGATTTCTGAGATTACAGAAAAATTGACTAAACTGGATGAGACCAATAAACAGGTTATTAGTTTTTCAGAGCAGTTGAATAACTTAGAAAGAGTTTTAACTAACCAAAAAAAGAGGGGTAATTTGGGGGAAGCTGGTTTAAAATTGGTTTTAGAAAATATTTTGCCACCAACCGCCTACACTTTGCAATATCAATTTAAGGACGGTGATATTGTGGATGCTGTGATTAGCACCAAGGAAGGTTTAATTCCGGTTGACGCTAAATTTTCTTTAGATAATTATAATAGAATTTTGAATGAAGACAACGCTGATAAAAAAGCCAGTCTGGAAAAAGATTTTCGTAATGATTTAAAGAAAAGAATTGATGAGACTGCTAAATATATCAGAACGAATGAAGGAACTATGGATTTCGCTTTAATGTTTATTCCGGCTGAGGCAATTTATTACGACTTACTTATAAATGAGGTTGGTGCAGTTAAAGTTAATACTAGAAGTTTGGTTGATTACGCTTATGGCGAAAAGCGAGTTATAATTGTTTCTCCAACTACTTTTGCTGCTTACTTGCAGACAATTTTACAAGGACTTCGAGCCTTGCAAATTGAAGAGGGGGCCAAGCATATTCGCAAAAACGTTGAAAGTTTGGGTCGTCATTTGAAGACCTATGATGATTTTATGAAAAAATTGGGTGGCAGTATGTCGACCACAGTTAATCATTATAATAGTGCTTATAAAGAGTTTAAAAAAATTGATAAGGATGTAGCTCGAATAAGTGATAGTAAATCTGAAATTGAGGTTTTAGAAATTGATAGACCAAAATAATTTTCAACATATGACAGAATTAGAATCTTCTAAAAATAATGAAATTAAAAAGGAAATTATTAAAACGTTAATTCGTTTTGATATTTTTAATCACCCCCTTAGTTCTTTTGAGATACATAAATTTTTAGGAATTGAGCTAGATTATTTTTCGCTACTTCAATATTTGGCGGATTTGGAAAAAGAGAAAAAAATATCTTCTAATTTTGGTTTTTATTGTTTGCCGGAGCGTTTGGCTATTGTTGTTGAGAGATTCAAGCGCTTAAATTATTTTAATTTAAAAATAAAAAAAGCCTTGCGCTTTACTCGCTTAATTTCATTTTTCCCCTTTATAAAAGGGGTTTTTGTCTCCAATATTATTGGCGATCACAATCTAAGGAAGGAAAGTGATATCGATTTTTTAATAATTTCTGCTCCTGCTAAAATTTGGTTGACTAGATTTGTTTGTACTTTTTGGGCTAAAATTTTAGGGCTTCGGCCAAACAGCAAAACCAAGGAAAATAAAATTTGTTTGAGTTTTTATATTAGTTCAGATAATTTAAATTTGGAAAAATATTTGTATAATGAGGACGATTTTTATTTTATTTATTGGTTAGCTGGCTTGGAAACAATTTTTTTCCGCTCTGGTGTTTTTCAGGATTTCTGGCAAAGTAATTTTTGGTTAAAAAAGCATTTGCCTAATTTTTGTTTTCCAATCTCCGAAGATGTTTTAAACCCGGATAAACAAAAGATAAAAAATATTTCAACTTTTAATAAAAAAATAGAGGCTATTTTAAAAAAATATCAACTTAGAATTATGCCGCAAAAATTGAAAAGTTTATATGGGGTGTCGTCAGGCGTGTTATTGGAAGATGATATTATTAAGCTATTTTTAGAAGATAAGAGAGTTGATTTTATTGATAAATTTAAAGAAAGAAGCCAAAATTTATGAAAAAAATCTTGGAAAAAGTAATTGAATATAGTCTTTATTTTTGGGTGCTTATTTTTAGTTTTCAAAGTAAATTAATTTTAGTTTCAGCTGAGAATAACTATAATGAAATTGCTCTTTATTCTAATTATGCTTTTTTATTATTTGTTTCCGCGCTATATTTAATTTATTTTTTAAAATATAAATTGCCTAAGAAAAATGAGGAATTTAAATTGGGGCAAGCTTTAATAGCTCTGGCTGGCCTAGAGTTCTTTTTATTTTTATCTATTTTTGTTTCATCTTTCAGAGAACTTTCAATTTTTAAATATATTTTATTTTTATTATCAATTATCTTGTTTTTTGTATTAATAAATTCAAAAATTAATTTTAAAAAATTAATTTATTTTTTTCTTTCAGCCTCAGTTCTTCAAGCTTTCATTGGTATTTACCAATTTTTTAGTCAAAAAGTTTTTTCCTGTAAATATTTGGGCATAGCTCCGCATGACGCTTATGTTTTAGGGTCTTCAGTTTTGGAAAATGAGCAGGGAAGATTGATTAGAGCTTATGGTGGTTTGGATCACCCTAATATTTTTGGCGCCTTGATGTTTTTTGCTATTATTTTTAGCATTTTTTTATTTTTAAAATATAATTTTAAAGCTCGCTATAGAATTTTATTATTTAGTGCTTTACTTATTTTCTCTCTGGGCCTATTAGTATCTTTTTCTCGCTCTGCCTTCTTGGCCTTATTTATTTCTTTATTATTTCTTTTGTTTTTTTTCCTGTTTAAAAAGAAAGGTATTATGCGAAAAAAATATTTTGCTATTCTAATAATTTTATTTATTTTTTTCTCTACCTTTTCTGTAATTTTTCGTCCCTTAATAATTGATAGATTCAATATCAACTCTCGTTTAGAAAAGATTTCTCTTTCCGAAAGGGAGGGGCAATTTGAAACTGCTTCCAAAATTATTTTAGAAAAACCTTGGCTGGGTTTAGGTCTGGGTACTTATTCTAAAAATTTGATAACCCTCAATCCTGACCAGCCGTTTTATACCGCTCAGCCGGTACACAACGTTTTGGTTTTAATTTGGGCGGAGTCGGGCCTCTTTGCCTTAATATTCTTCCTATTATTTCTCTTCTTTTTTTACTTTCAATTTCGCTCCAGTATCTATATTTATCCTGTTTTTATTGGTCTTTTTGTATTTATGATGCTTGATCATTGGCTCTTTTCTCTGCCTTTTGGCTTACTTTTCTTTTCTCTAATTTTATCATTGACATTTTATTTTTCAAATGATAAAGTAGCTCATTAATTAACTAATTGGTTGATTAAATAAAATAATTTAGTTGTTTAA
This sequence comes from uncultured Gammaproteobacteria bacterium, assembly GCA_964472595.1. GTDB lineage: Bacteria > Patescibacteriota > Patescibacteriia > Patescibacteriales > UBA12465. Next base: position 9,303 of record CAYYLI010000016.1, read on the forward strand.
CAATTTAAAAAGAAAGGAGAATAAAAAATGGCGAACAGCAGACATGGAAAAAGAAGCAGGTCTAAAAAAATAGAGAAGACCTACAGAGTTTTGGGGTGTATGAAAAACACCAAAAAGAAAATAGAAAAACATGAGAAGAGGATTAATAATGGTAGAGAAATAAAAAAAATCAGAGTATGGACACATCAGGGTGTTGATTTGGACGCAGTTATCTCTGTTTGGCTTGTTCTTAGATTTATGTATCCAGGCTTGGAATATGAGCTTATTTTTGTATCAGCTGGTTATAATGGCACCAGTATTGATGGTGATGATATTGCTGTCGATATTGAAGCTGGGGGTAAGGGAATAAAGAGTTCAATTGATAAGGATGGTAATAAGCATTCTTCGTGCTACACTATTTTTCGTCGAGCTTGTTTATCAGATGATAATTATCGAGCCTTGTGTTCTTTGATTTCTGTTGTGGACAAAAGAGATGTTTATGGAAAATTGTCTTTAGTTCCAGAAGATATTGGGCGCAAGAAAGATGATGGTGATGCTTTAAATAAGGTTGAAGGCTTAAGTTTTGCCTTAAGAGTTTTTAAAAATCATTGCAAAGAAGAAGAAAATGCTGATGAGCTAGTTTGTGAAAAAATGTTTGATGTTTTAGATAGTTTACTAGAAGAAACCCTTGAATCTAAAAAATTTAAAGCTGAGGTAGAGAGAAAATCTTTTCGTTGTGGAAACGTTTTTGTGGTTGAGACTTCGCAAAAGTTTTCAGTAGCTAGACATGTTTTTAATAATCCGGATAATAAGGCCTATATCTATGTTAATCCTCAAAAAAATTCTTTGGGAGTTTATTTGAGTGACGATTTTTATCATAACGATGGCTTTCGTTTACGTTTTAAGGATCTTAAGCCACTCGTAACTAAATTTGATGAGAACATTGGTAAAAACGAAGATGAGTGGTTTTTACATGAAGATGGTTTTCTTTTCGCTTGGGGTACTAAAAAAGATATTAGGCCAAAGCCTTCTAAAATAAGGCCAGAAGAATTGGCCTTGGAAATAAATAGATTAATTGAGAATTTCTATAATATACAAAATAAGAAATTCCCTAGATAATATTTATTTATATTTAACAAAAACTCGTTTTTAAGAACGAGTTTTTTTAATTATATCAAAGTTTTTTTGTAGATACAGTAAATCCTTTTTTAAATTTTTTAATATTTTTTTGAGTTCTGTCTTGTTTTCTAAAACACAATTTTGGTTTAGCAATTCTACGATTGTTGAAAGAGTTCCAAAATAATCATGTTGTTGAACGTGAAAATCGACTGTGGCCTTGTCTTTGACTAATAGATTGCTTTTTTTAATAGAATATTTTTCCGGCATAAATATAAATTATAGCAAGCTAATAAATTTATTTTTAGAAATAATTAAATGATCCAATAATTCAATGCCCAGTAAATCACCAGCTTCTTTAATTTTTTGTGTTACGGCAAAATCTTCCGGGGTTGCTTTTAATGTTCCAGAGGGGTGATTGTGAGCAATAATAATAGCGCTAGCGCCATGTTCAATAGCTGGGCGGAAAATTTCACGAGGATGAACAATGCTGGCATCAATAGTTCCGATAGAAATAGTCTCACTGTGAATAAGTTTGTAGCGACTATTTAAGTATAATCCTTTAAAATTTTCTTTGTTTAGTTTGCCCATGTCTTTTAAATGATTAAAAGCTTGTTTGGCGTTTCTAATTGTTATAGAATCCTCTTTCTGTTCTTTAAAAAAACGACGACCCAGTTCAAAACAGGCTACTATTTGGCAAGCCTTTACTTTTGGTAAACCAAATTCTTTTTCTAAATTATTTGGATTTTTTTCATTAATGATAGAATTTCGTCCGTATTCTTTTAGTATTCGGTGGGCCATATTCATAACATCTTCTTTCTTGGATCCAGAATTTAAAATAATAGCTAAAAGTTCAGCTGAACTTAAAACCTCAACTCCTGAACTTAGCATTTTTTCTCGAGGTTTATCATCGTCAGCTCGGTCCTTAACGGCTACGATATTGTATTTTTTATTACGATTAAAAACTATATTATGGTCCTTGATTTTGTAAGCCATATTTTTTGTTTTTTATCAATTATTAGATGTTTTAATTATAGCAAATATATGATAAAATTGAAATGAAT
>CAYYLI010000016.1:11561-13456 GCA_964472595.1 uncultured Gammaproteobacteria bacterium
TATCAATTATTAGATGTTTTAATTATAGCAAATATATGATAAAATTGAAATGAATTAAATAATTAATAAAAATATATAAAATATGAAGTTAAAAAATATTAAACTAAAGAACGGCCTGCCTGTTTATTCGGTTAATTTACCCCAATCTAAGACAGTTACAGTTTTGATGATGTATAAGACGGGATCTAAGTATGAAAGTCGAGAAATTTCTGGCTTGTCTCATTTTGTTGAACATATGATGTTTAAGGGCACTAAAAAAAGACCAGATACTCTAGCCATATCTTCTGAATTAGATTCTCTGGGGGCTGAATTTAATGCCTTTACTTCTAAGGAGTATACAGGATATTATATTAAAGTGCCAAAAAATAAAATTAATAATGCGGTTGATATCTTGAGTGATATTTTGCTTAACTCCAAATTTGATAGTGAGGAAATTGAAAGAGAAAAGGGGGTTATTATTTCGGAATTAAATATGTATGAAGATAACCCTAATATGAACATTGAGGATGTTTTTGAAAACTGTTTATATGGTGACATTCCGGCCGGCCGGGATACTATTGGAAATAAGGATACTATTAATAGTTTTAAGAGAGAGGACTTTATTAAATATTTTTCTAGCCAATATGGTTTAAATGGCTCAGCTTTATTTATAGCTGGAAATTTTTCTGAAAAAAATATTAAAAAAGTTTTAGAAAAAAAGTTTGCCAAAATAAATAAAAACAATTATCAGGACAAGGTCAAGGTTGTAGAAAAACAAGATAAACCAAATTTCAAATTAAAAAATAAAAAAATTGATCAGAATGTTTTAGGTTTGGGTTTCCGAACTTTTCCTAGTGGGCATAAAGATGAGGCCACTTTAAAATTATTATCTATTATTTTAGGTGGTTCTATGAGCTCCCGTTTGTTTATTGAATTACGGGAACGTCGTGGTTTGGCTTATTTTGTGCGAGCTAATACTGAGCTTTATACTGATAGCGGTTATATTTCAGTGTATGCTGGAGTAAATCAAGATAAATTAGAGGAGGCTATTAAAATTATTTTAGTTGAGTTTAAAAAAATGAAAGAAACTTTAGTTTCTCCAACAGAATTAAAAAGAGCCAAGGATTTGATGGCCGGGCGTTTAATAGTCTCTATGGAGCAGAGCGATGATTATAGTTCTTGGTATGGTCAACAGTTTATTTCAAAAAAAGAATTTATTTCACCAGAGGAGAGGTTAAAAAAAATAAAAAAAGTTTCAGCACTTGATATCAAGAAGCTAGCTCAAAGACTTTTTATTGATTCATCTTTAAATTTAGCTATTATTGGTGAAGTGAAGGATGAAAAAAAGATAAGAGGTCTTCTGAAAATAAAATAATTTATTTTTTAGTTATTGAGTAATTTAATAATATAAATTAATATATTAATTATGTTTAAAAAAATAAAGCCTTTACCTTAATTGAATTATTGGTAGTGATAGCTATTATTGGTATTCTTAGTACTTTGGCAGTTGTAGCCTTACAAAGTTCTAGGGCTGATTCGCGTGATACTAAAAGAATTGCTGATGTTAAGCAAATACAAACAGCCCTAGAATTATATTTTAATGATAATGGTTCTTATCCTACTTCTCGTTGTATTAAAGATTAAAACATGAAAGAAGAATTAAAAAAACTTAATAAGGAACAACTATTAGCTGTTAAGCATGACAAGGGGCCTCTTTTAGTGGTGGCCGGAGCCGGAACTGGAAAGACTACAGTTTTAATTAATCGTTTAGCCTACTTAGTAATTGAAAAAAAGGTAAAGACCGATGAAATTCTTTTAACCACTTTTACTGAAAAAGCAGCTAGTGAAATGATTGAACGAGCTGATAGAATTTTGCCCTATGGCTTTGTTGATTTATGGATACATACTTTTCATGG
>CAYYLI010000017.1:0-8521 GCA_964472595.1 uncultured Gammaproteobacteria bacterium
CTGGTCTCTAGTTATCTTACCTTCTGGCATAAAGTAATTCATAGAAAAACGACCCAGGGTAACAATTATCTTGGGTTTTATAATCTCTATCTGCTTTTTTAGGTAAGGTGTATAGGCATCAATCTCCTTGGGTAGCGGGTCTCTGTTTTCTGGGGGTCGCCGCTTTACGATATTGGAAATATAGACATCTTCCCTTTTTAAACCAATGCTCTCTATCATCTTAGTCAAAAGCTGGCCCGAACGACCAACAAAGGGGCGAATCAATTCATCCTCCTTGGCTCCAGGTGCTTCTCCGATAAAAAAAATATCAGCTGTAAAAGAGCCCTCACCAAAAACCAAGTTAGCTGGAGCCAAGGGTAAACTGCGCTTAGCTTTCATTTCCTGCTCCAAGCTATTCATTTTTTGAGCTCTAACTGATATTTTCATAATTATTTTTTCTTAGAACCTAGTTGACCACAAGCACCAGAAACATCTTGATTAAAACGATAACGCTCCACTACTTCAATACCTCTCTGTCGTAAAAGCTTGGAAAAATGATCCATAGCCTTGTTGTCGGGTGATTCAAAATCTCTATCCTTAATCTTATTGTATTTTATAAGGTTAACCATATATAGGGGCTTCATCAAACTAGCCAGGACTTCAGCGTCTTTGGCTGAATCATTTTTGCCCTTAATCAACATATACTCAAACATTACTTTGCGATTAGTTTTTCCAACATAATATTCTACAGCTGAAAAAAGTTTTTTTAAAGGATTTTTCTTGGCAATAGGCATCATTACCGATCTCAGTTTTTCATTTACAAAATGTAATGAAATAGCCAAGTTAACTTGATGCTCTTCGCCAGCCATTTTTCTAATACCTTCTATTAAACCAGAAGTAGAAATTGAGATTTTTCTATCAGAAATATTAAATAATTCTGGATTATTAAAAGTAGCGATACTAGAGAAAACATTTTCGTAATTCAAGAAAGGCTCACCCATCCCCATAAAAACAATATTACTCAGTCTTCCTAAATTATTATTTTTTAAATACCTAGCCCAAAAAAGAGCTTGTAAAACAATCTCATCATCACTTAAATTGCGAGAGAAAGATTGACCCGAAGCGCAAAACTTGCAGGACAAGGGACAACCAACCTGGGAAGAAAGACAAGCCGTGTTTCTTTCTCCGTTATGAACCATCAAAGCAGTCTCAACCTTCTTACCATCACTTAGAGTTAGTAAAGCCTTAGCTGATCTTTTGTCTTTGGAAACAAAAATCTCAGATTGAATTTCTAGCGGATAAAGATTATTCAGATCATCTCTTAAGCTTTTAGAAAAAACCGAAGCTTCGTTCCAATTACTAATAAAGTCTTGAAAAACAAGTTTTTGAGCTTGTTTAAATCTAAATTTTGCCTGTTTCAAGTCCAGCAAAATTATTTTTTCTAATTTTTTTGTATTCATATATTCAAATCTTAGCATTAAAAAAATAATTATACAACCAAGAGAAATTTTTAGCAAAATTTTTCATTTTTTTGCTTTTACTAGCCCCATATTGACATTTTTCTCAAAATAAGGTAAAATATCTAGTCGTTTTTAAAAATTAAAGAGTCTCTTGATGCTTGAGGGATCAAAACACATTAAAAATGAAAAAAATCAATGAAAAAGGTGCTTTTCTGGCTATTTTCCAGATTATTATCGTGACAGCTGTTTTTTGGCCAAAATTAGCCACCTTAGAACTTTTTAGTCCTTTGGCAGTAAAAAGTGCCAGTTACGATTTTGACATCGCTATAACTGGAAAAAAGGACGATGCCAGTGTTTCAGCTGATTATTTTAATGTTTCTTCTTGGTACAGAGAAAGTAATGAAATAGAAAAAGCCGAAGAAGACCTTAGAACGATCAACGAGGATGAATATTTTGACGCGGTAGCAAGTTGGTACGGTCCTGGTTTCCACGGACGTAAAATGGCCAACGGTCAAATCTTCGATATGTATAATGAAGAATTGATTGCTCACAAAACTTTAGCTTTTGGAACCAAAGTTGAAATTATCAATCCTCAAAACAACAATACCTTAATCGCCACAGTAAAAGACCGCGGTCCCTACATTAAAGGAAGAGATTTTGACCTTTCTTATGCCGGAGCCGAAAAACTGGGAGTAGCTGACAAAGGTGTTGCTAAATTGAAAGTCAGAATAATTGAATAATAAATTGATTTAGAAGTTAGGCCAATCTAAAGGGAGCTAGCAACTAAATTCTGACCAAACAAAAAACAGCTATTAAGCTGTTTTTTGTTATATATAAGAAAGCTAGTTTCTAATATCTATTTCCACCACCATTACGGTTGAAACCTCCACGATTTCCTCCACCAAAATTGGAACGAGGACGATCTTCTTGAGGACGAGCTTCACTAACGATGATATTTCTTCCTTCAACGTCTGAACCGTTGAACATTTCAATAGCTTTATCAGCATCAGCATCATTTGAGAATTCTACGAAACCGAACCCTTTAGAACGGCCTGTCATTCTATCCATGATAACGATAGCTGAAGCAACTTCTCCAGCTTGAGAGAACAATTCTTTTAATTGCTCGTCTCTAACGCTGAAAGGTAGACTACCTACGAATAACTTTTTCATTGTTTTATTCTTATGCAAGTTTATAAAAAAACAAAAATCATTCCAACAACAACAACAAGAGCAGTAATAAAAAAACAAGTCGACCTTTTATCTAACTCTTTACGAACATAATTAACTTAGCGTAAGAATATAGAAAACGTCTTGTTCACATTCACCAGTATACACTATTTTTCAAAAAAACACAATAGCGCTTTTATTGACTAATAATATCAATTCCAAATCAAAATCAATAATTATTATAAGTTGTATCTAATCTCTTTTCTATTGCTAATATCTTGATATTTCCATTTTTATCACTTTTAAAAATTATTCTCATTTTTCCTTTTCTGACTCGAAAAATATTATCATTATTTTTTAGTTTTTTTATATCTAAAAATTCCCAATTTCCAAACTGAATTTTTAGTAAAATATCTTTTATTATCTTTCTATCACTAACCAAAAGACTTTTTAAAGCTTTTTTAATTTTATCCATAATAATAAAATTATAAGGATTTTAATAAATCTTCAATATTTACCCCGCCTTTTTTTATTTTAGTAAAATTAATTACCTCTTCCCAATTCTCGTCGTTATCTACTGGAGTAATTTTAAAAAAAGGTTTGCTTTGTTTAAGAATGATAAAAGATTTACCAGACTGAACTTCTTTAGCATATTTTTCCATGTTCAATCTTAAATCTTTTAAGGCTATTAGTTTTTCCATATTTTTTATTTAATAATTAGGGTTATCTTTAGTTTAACAAAAGTTAAACTTTTAGTCAATATTTTAAAATACAAAAAAATCCCTAAAAATATAGGGATTTTTATACATCCGAATAAAGAAATTAAATATTTAACAATTCCTCCAAATACTCCCTAGAATTAGACAAACGTGGGACCTTGTTTTGTCCTCCTAATTTGTTTTTACTCTTTAACCAGTCATAGAATAAATTTTCTCGCGCCACGATAACTTTAGGTCGATCTAAAATCAAATCATTATACCTCTTGGCCTCGTAGTCAGAATTTAAGTTTTTTAATTCTTTGTCTAACTCATCAATAAAAAAATCTAAGTTTTCTGGTTTTTTAGAAAACTCTATCAACCATTCATGACCACCTCGACTACGGCCTTCCATAAATATTGGAGCAACAGTATATTCAGAAATAATGGCTGAGCTTTTTTCACTAGCTAAACGCAAAGCTTCGTCAGCATTAGCCACCATTAATTCTTCACCAAAGACATTAATGAAATGTTTAGTGCGACCAGCAATTTTTATTCTAAAAGGTTGAAGTGAAGTAATTTTTACAGTATCGCCAATAAGGTAGCGCCATAAACCACCATTAGTAGATATAGCTAAAGCATAAGTCTTCCCTATTTCCACCTCTGATAATATTTTAGCTTGTGGTTTTTCTTTTTCTAATTCATCCAAAGGAATAAATTCATAAAAAACACCGCTATCTAAAACCAGCAACATATCATCTCTACTCAAATCATCGTTTAAGGCAAAAAATCCTTCGGAAGCATTGTATGTTTCTAAATATTTCATCTGTTTAGAAGGAATAATTTTAGCGAACTGAGAGCGATAAGGCGCAAAACTAACCCCGCCATGCATAAATAATTCCAAGTTTGGCCAAACTTCCAAAATACTTTCTTTTTTGGTTATCTCTAGTATTTTGTTCAAAACTACTAAAGTCCAAGAAGGAACACCAGCTAGAGCGACTATATTTTTAGGAATAGCATCCAAGGCAATAGCCTCAACTTTTTTCTCCCATTCACTAAGTAGGGCAACTGACATTTTTGGTGAACGAAATATTCTAGCCCACCAAGGAAGATTGTTTATTAAAATAGCTGACAAATCGCCATAAAAAATATCAGAAGATTTTTTTCTAGTCATAAAAGAACCACCGACACTTAAGGTTTTACCAGAAAATAATTTGGAATAAGGATTTTGATCTAAATATAGAGCTATAACATCCTCCCCACCCTTGTAATGACATTTTTTTAAAGCATCTTTGGTAACAGGTATGCTTTTGCTTTTACTATTGGTGGTCCCAGAAGATTTAGCCACCCACTTTATTTTGCCTGGCCATAAAACATTAACCTCCCCATTTATGGCTGGCTCAATATCAGAAAATAATTTTTCATAATTAGAAACTGGAACTTTTTCTTGCCACTCTTTTAAAGCTTGAGAAAAGTCTTGATTAATAATCTCGGAATAATTATATCTCTTGCCCCAAATAGTTTGCTTGGCTTTTTTTAATAAAGAAAAAAAGACCTGCTCTTGAGCTAAAAGAGGCTTGGCTTTAAATAAATTTATCTCCCGATAGCGAGAGATAAATTTTAATCTTAGAAGTTTATTTAAGAAAAACATATTAAACTATGATTTCACCTTTTTGCCCATTTTAGAAAAAACAAAAATGTACAAAATTTCTAAAATACCAACAGTGTTTAAAATAAATAAGGCAATAAACCATGGTTTGCTACCCAAGCGAGCAGACTTCCATAAAGCCAAAGCTTTCCAAACACCAGTCCAAATAGTAATAAGAAGCAAAATCAAAAGAAATTGATTAAAATTGTTCACAATGTAATTTTCCATTTTTTTGTGATTAATTATTATATAAATTATTAAAACTCAGCATTTTTTAGAGTTCGAGGAAAAGGAATAACGTCACGAATATTGGCCATGCCAGAAAAATACATAATCATTCTTTCAAAGCCTAAACCAAACCCCGCATGCTTAACAGATCCATATTTTCTTAAATCTAAATACCACCAATAATCTTCTGGGTTCAAATTTAATTCCTTGATACGAGCCTCTAATAATTCTAAACGCTCTTCTCTTTGACTACCACCAACAATTTCTCCAATACCAGGAACTAATAAATCAACTGCAGCTACAGTTTTGCCGTCATCGTTTTGACGCATATAGAAAGCTTTAATTTCTTTGGGATAATCAGTTAAAAATACTGGACCTTTTACCACCTCTTCAGCTAAATATCTTTCATGCTCAGTTTGCAAATCAATTCCCCATTCTACTTTGTAATCAAACTTTTTGTCAGCCTTAAGTAATATATCAATAGCCTCAGTATAAGTCATTCTCTTGAATTCTGAATTTAAAATTAAATTTAATCTCTCCAGTAGAGTTGTATCAATAAATTTATTAAAGAATTCCATTTCCTCCGGTAATTCTTGCAAAATATATTTGATTAAATATTTTAACATTTTCTCAGCTAAATCCATATTATCACTCAGATCAGCAAAAGCCATTTCTGGCTCCACCATCCAAAATTCACAAGCGTGGCGAGTAGTAGTTGATTTCTCAGCTCTAAAAGTTGGACCAAAAGTATAAACTTTATTTAGACCCATAATCATGGTTTCAGCTTCAAGCTGTCCAGAAACAGTTAGACCAGTTCTCTTAGCAAAAAAATCTTTAGTATAATCAACCTCGCCTTTATCGTTTTTAGGAATTGGTTTTTCTAGATCAAAGGTTGTGATATTAAATATTTCGCCAGCTCCTTCACAATCACTACTAGAAATAATTGGCGTATGAACATAAAAAAAATCTTCTTCTTGAAAAAATTTGTGAATAGCGTAGCTTAAAACGGAGCGCAAACGAAAAACTGCGGAAAAGGTATTGGAACGAGAGCGCAAGTGAGCAATTTCTCGCAAAAATTCAAAGCTATGTTTTTTCTTTTGTAAGGGATAATCAAGTGGAGCCAAGCCGATGATATTTATTTCTTCGGCTTTTAATTCAAAAGGTTGTCCTTCCGCTGGAGATTTGACCAAGGTGCCTGAAATTTCAAGTGAAGAACCGATGCTCAGCTTTTCAACTTCAGTAAAATTACTTAATTTATTATCAAAAACAACCTGCAAACCCTTGAAAAAGGTGCCATCATTAACTTCAATAAAACCAAAATCTTTGGAACTACGAACAGTTCTAACCCAAGCCCCAACACTTATTTTGGTATCAATGTATTTATCAGTTTCTCGATAGATGCTTTTTATAGAAATATAAGACATATATATGTATATTAATGTTTTTCTAGATAGTATTATATTAGCTAATAAACAAGGTTTTGGCAAGATTAATTAAAAAAATAACGTATTGACAAATCATTAATTATGCTATACAATATATAACATAATATAAATTTAAAAAATATGTCCACAAAAAACACAACTCAACTTCAAATAAGAATTGATGCAAAAACAAAAAAAGAAGCCAAAAACATTTTTGACAATATTGGAATTGATATGAGCTCTGCTATAAAACTATTTTTACAACAAACTATCAACGCCAAAAATATTCCCTTTGAAATGCGGGATGAAAATGGAATGACTCTTAGAAATGCTCAAACACTCCAAGAAGCTATCATCGACGCCGAAAACAGTTCCAAATCTTTTAATAATGTCGATGTTTTAATTAAAGATATACTAAAGGATTAAAATGTATACACTTAAATATTCAAAACAATTTAAAAAAGATTTAAAATCATTTAAAAATGACAAAATTTTATTATCCGAAATAAAAGAAATTTTAGAAAAACTTAGACAAAACATTCCATTATCAACAAACAACAAGAACCACCCCCTACAGGGCAAATTTAAAAGATGTTTTGAATGTCATGTTAGACCAGATATATTATTAATTTATGCAAAAAAAGAGGAAGAATTAATAATATTACTTCTAAGAATAAATTCTCATTCTAATCTCTTCTAAAAACATTAAAAAACACCCCGCAGGGTGTTTTTATACCGCCTATAGTTGGCAATTAAATCAACAATTTGCAGAACCTTAAGGTCTGAATAATTATAATATTCTATCTTTAATTCCTTAGTAAATCCCCACTCAGCAAAATCTTTAATTTTAATATAATCACTTATTGATAACATAATAAAATTAATTAATCAACAAAACTTCATCGTCGTTCAAACAAGAATTCCAAACCGAAATATCTTTCACTCGCACCTCCTTAGAGTCAGAAAAAATCTTGAGGCTAGAAATGTCCGGGTCTTTTTGCCAAAAATGACGCCAAGAGCCAATCAAATTTCCGTCAATATATAAATTAAAACGAAAAGGATAAGGATCGTAAGTTAAAACAACTGGATGCCAAGCGTCATTAGGCGAAAAATAATTATTATACTTATCCCCTGTTTCATATTTGAAGCCATTAAAATAATGATAAATATTATTCTTATCAAACTCCAGACCAAAAATATTTTCTCCTACTGAATCAACCAGACTAATCAAAAAATTAAAATCATTAGACATTGTATTATTCTTCCATAAAAACGACATGCTTTTACGCTCAGCTCCAAAAACTGCCGGAAAAATGGAAATGTTTTCTCCCAAAAACCTAGAACAAGAATATTCACTGGACTCCAGTGGCCATTTTATATACGGCTGACCAAATTCCGGTGGAAGTAAGGCGCAATTTCTCAAAGCCAAGGGCATGCCAGACCAATAATATTCATTTATCTCTAATGAAGACAAGGCTCGAGAAAAAATTGCCACCTCATCCACCAAATTATAATTATTATCACCGCGCAGAATAAAGGTATCAAGATCTGGCAAACGATGCACTCCCATAGGAACTCGATAAACTTCAAAACCATCAAGATAGATAGCAATATAATTTTCTGCTTTATTCAATGTCCAGGCGAACAAATGCCACTCATCACCATAGGGCCAAGTTAAAGAATAATCTCTAAATGGCGCATTGGGAATATTGTAGAAATCAGTACTGTCAAAATATAATTTCATTTTAACAAATTCATCAGTCTGAGAATTTTTTAACATAATTTCTGGACGAGAATTTTCATGTAAATTTTTGTAATAAAACATGATGGTAAAATTGTCCTCATTAAAACTTGAGTCCAAGGGAGAGACCAAGCCATTTTCTCCATAATACTGACTCAGGCCACAAGAAAATTTACCTG
>CAYYLI010000017.1:8621-12813 GCA_964472595.1 uncultured Gammaproteobacteria bacterium
GAGACCAAGCCATTTTCTCCATAATACTGACTCAGGCCACAAGAAAATTTACCTGAATCCCAATTAGATCCGTGCTTAATGCTTTGCCCAGAAACAGAATTATAAACATCCTCTTCAGCACATTCATCAAAATGCCATAAATAAGCTAAATCACTTAAATAAAAATTAGGATTCACAGAATAACACTGGGCCGGCAGGCCAAAACCAAAAAAGTTTTGTTGATAAGCGTTAGCAAAAACATCCTGACAAAAAGCTTGAGTCAGAGCAAAATCATCGTCATCTTCAGCACTATAATTTTTATCTACTAAAACAAAATCTAAAGAATTATTAAAGGTATTATATGAATGTCCCAAAGAATAATCCAATCCTTCGGGAGTCATAGAAATAGCCGTAGAGCTAGCTTGAGCTTTTCTAGTTAAAATATAATTATCTAAAATCATTTCAGCTGGAGAAATAAAATAATAAGTAGCTAAACCAAAACCAACTTTATCAATAATATCATTATCAGCATCAGAAGAAACTGTATCAGAAGAAAGATAAATTGTCTGAGCATCACCTACAAAAGTAAATTCACTTCGACTAGAAATTGCTTGGGCTAATGATTTAATTTCAGCAGAAGCATCAGCTCGAGTAATTAAATAGGTCCCACCCGCTTCAATAGTAAAACCACCCGGATAAACTCCGTCATCTTCGTTGCCAATTCTAATCATTAGCGAGGGCGTAGCTGAAGTTTTAGTTTTATACAATCTAATTCCCCTCTCTTTTAAATCCAGCGCTATTTCGTTGGGATTATATATTTGAACATAATCGTCATTGCCGGTTGAATAGACCCGGGAAATTAAAAGTGGTAATAAATTTGGAGTAGAAGTGGCGACTGGATCGCTGCTAGTAGCTACGGGGTTTGTACTAGTAGCTACTGGATTTGTGCTAGTGGCTGTCTGATTAGTACTGGTAGCATTATTGCTATTGTTGCTTGTAGTATTATTAGAATTACTGGAGGTATTACTGTTATTATTATTTGTAGTATTACTGGAAGTGTTGTTATTATTAGAATTATTATTTGTAGTTGTGCTAGTAGTGCTAGTAGCCAAAGCTGTCAAAGAAAAATCAAAACTATTATCATTGGTATCTTCTTCATTTTTTCTAGCTAAAAAATAATTGTCTAAAATTTCAAGGGCTGGTTTTTTTTCGTAATATCTAGCGTCGCCAAAACCAACTTTATCAATAATATCTTCATCAGTATCAGATGACACTACGCCCAAAGAAAGATAAACAGTATAACCATTGCCCGCGAAAGTAAATTCACTTCGATTGGAAATAGCTTGAGCTTTTTGTCTAATACTTTCCGAAGCCCCCGCACGTGTGACCAAATATTTTCCCTTAGCTGGAATAATTAAAGGTCCAGAATAAGAAGCGTCAGTTTCATGCCCAATTCTAATCATAAGCGAAGGTGTAGCTGAAGTTTTGGTTTTATACAAACGAAGGTCCAATTTTGATAAATCAACACTCTTAGTTCCGGGATTATATATTTCCACATAATCATCATTGCCAGTGGAGTAGACCTTATTAATTATCAACTCCAAGCTTTCAACTGGCTCTTTCTCCTCAAGCTCGATTGAACTAATATTTAAACTAGTGCTTGATAAATCACTAGAGGAAGCTTGACTAGCAAAAGTATCCACTGAAACCGGCTTTATTTCTGAATTATCAATTTTAATAGCTGGCAATATTTTGCTTGAGGCTAGTGATATTCTGTCTTCAATATTATTTTTTACTTGAGAGATTTCTTCAATTAAAAAATCCCTTTCTTCATCACTAATACTATTATCATCCCTAATTTCATTTACTAAATTTTGCACTTCATTTTGTACTATTTTTTTAGCAGACTCCACAGACTCGCCTTTAATCCAAGCCAAAATATTTTTCCCTAAATTTAGTAAAGCTGACTTGGGATTATTTATTAAACTCCACTTAAAAACCATAGCAAGTTGCGGAACCTTGCCCCGTAATTCTTCGTCCACAAATTCACTCTCTAATTGAATGTCAACAGTCACATCTTTTAAACTATTTTGATAATACTGAGTTAAAGGAAAAAAGAAATAACGCTCACCAGCTTTTTCCAGGCCAGCTGAAAAACCGAAAATTTCTGGCAATGGAAGCAAAGTAGAAGTATTGGCTGAAATTTTAGAGAATTCATAATCCCTAGAAAAGCAATCCTGATTTTTATTTATTATACTATAATTATCAAAACCATCGGGCGTAATATCAATAGCATACTTTTCTGGATTATATTGCAATTGTTTAATGTCTAAAGGATTTGAAATATTGGCACTCTCATATATTTTTTCTACCAAACCAACACAAGTCCACTCTCCACTGGCTGGACCTTTTTGTTTTTTAAAATCAAAGTCATAGGCCAAATTGGACGAAGCTAAAGACTTAGCTAATTCTACCACCTTTATTTGTTCAGCTGGGCTAATATTTTTTGGTATCTTAGCTCCAATTAATTTTTCCCCATTTTTGGAATTTAAAAAATATTTAGCTGGTATTTTTATAACTCCACCTGGCATCGCCTCAACAATATAATCAACGCCGTTTTCTTGCCCGACATACATAGCCACATGACCAGTATAAATATTTGATATCACCTTATTCTTTACTGTTATTAATTCTGAAGTATTATAGGCATACAAATTACCGTTGGAAGAAGTGCGATATAAAAGCGTGCCCAGGGGCATAGCTCTAGCTGTTGAGCTAATTAAAAAAGATAAAACGAGGGCGCTTGTAATAAGCGCCACTTTTTTTCTAAAAATCATAAGCCAATAAATTAATTATAATTTTCTTTTCTAGCACAAAGAAATATGTAAATCATTTTGTTCTGAGTAAACTTTCAAAAAACCCAAAACAAAATTTCCCTATTTTTGCTCTCCATACCACAACCACTCATCTTCTTTAATTTCTCGCAAGGCATATTTTTTTTGTAACTCAGAATTATTAGGAAATTTTGCCAAAATGCTAGAAGCTAAAAAATATTTTTCAAAATCAGAAGTACTAGAAGCAAAAAACAAGTCATCAAATAAAGAAAAAACTGCGCCTGAAGTTTCTTCTTCTAAAAAATCAGATAAAACAAAAATACTAAGGCGACGAAGAGTTAAAGATGACTGAAATTTAGAAAAAACATCAGCTAGAGACAGTGCCAATTTTCCTCTATCAATATCAAAGCGAGCCTCATCCACAGCCAAAGAACGAAGTAACTCAGAAATAAATTCAGCATTATTTGCCTGTTCAATTATTTCCAAATAAAAACTGGCTAGGGTTTTATCAACATTTTTTAACATCTTTAAAGCATTTAATTTTTCTTCAAGCGATGAATTAGAATCCCGAACAATATTTTTTAATTTCTCCAGGTGAGAATTTCTCAAAGACGAAGAAGAAAAGTAATTAGCTAAAATATTCTGAATTTTTAAATTACCGTCTGCTTTTACTAGATATTCTTCCAGGTCAGAAAATAAAGTACGCTGACTCAATTTTTCATCAGATAAAACTATGGCTAGCAATTCTAAGCGCCAATTTAAATTTTCCTCTTCCCTAAAAATTATTTGAGAAATTTTTTGCAAAGACTTGGGATTATTTAAATTTTGTGAAATTTCTTTTCGATAAATTTCTCGCTCTAAATGGCAATCTAGATGACAATTTGGCTCCTCATAAATTAAGACTGCTAGACGATTTAAAGCTAAAGAAAAACGAATATTTTTCGGCCAAACCTGCCAATAAGGGCCAAAAATTGACATAAAAACAAAGGTCAATACACAGAGAAAAAGCCCCAAACTAGAAATAATTAAAAAAATTTTGGAGTGACCCAGTTTTTTTAAAAAAATAAGACTAGTTTTTGTTTTTTCTAAAATCAAGCTTTTAAATTTCAAGCTAGAATTTTTTTTCATATTTTTTAAATTAATAATAATAGTTTCTATGGGCGCAAAAATAATTTTTTTTATCAAATAATCCTGGTCGGGAATTTTTTAATAAAAATATAATTGCGCCCAAACATCAATACCAATTCAGTGGCGTATTATATTTAGGCACCGAATTATTATAACTTGCTTTGATGTGCTAGAAACCGGCAAAGACAATTTTGAGTATAACAAAAGAGCCTTAACGGCTCTTTAAAATATTTTTAAATTTTAAATAAAAT
>CAYYLI010000018.1:0-12167 GCA_964472595.1 uncultured Gammaproteobacteria bacterium
TTTCTTTATCTTTGGATTCCTTTTCTGCTTTTAGTCTTTTAGCCTTTTCTAAAGGGGATTCCTTGGTTGGAGCTTCTAAATTCATATTTTTGAAGTTAATTTATAAAAATCACTTAATATTTTGCTTTTTTTTTATTTATTTTTTAATTGTATAAAATATTATGTAATTATACTATTAATCTCATATTTTGTCAATAGCTAGTTGAAGTAATCTAATTTCATCGCTTTCTTTACTTTCTTTAGGGTTTGACTAGCTTTGGCTTTAGCTTTTTTGGTTCCGTCTTTTAATATCTTGTCTACTAGCTTTGGTCTTTCTTCGTAATACTTTCTTTTCTTTTGTATAGGCTCTAGGAATTCAATAACTTTTTCCGTTAATTCTTTTTTACATTGAGCACAACCTCTGGCTCCAGCCTGACATTCTTTTTTTATAGTGTTAGCGTTTTCTTTGTTGAATAATTGGTGGTAGGAATAGACAGTACAGATTTCTGGTCTTCCTTTATCATCTATCTTTATTTTTTGGCTATCAGTTAAGGCCTTCTTTATTTTTTGTTCAATAGTTTCTTTAGAGTCAGCGATATAAATAGAATTATTTAAACTTTTGCTCATTTTGGAATTGCCATCCAATCCCTTTACTCTAGGAGCGTCTCCCACTAAAGCTTCTGGCATGGTAAGTGTTGGGCCATAGATATTATTAAACCTTTTTACTATATCAACTGTTTGTTCAATCATGGGTAGTTGATCTTCTCCTACTGGAACTAAGTTAGCTTCAAAGGCAGTAATATCAGCCGCTTGGCTAACAGGGTAGCCTAAGAAGCCATAGGTAACACTATCTTTGAATAGTTCGTCTTTTTGTTTAATCTCAGTCTTTACAGTTGGATTACGTTGCAGACGAGAAATGGTAACTAGATTGGAATAGAAGACAGTTAATTCTGCTATTTCAGGGATAAGTGATTGAATAAAGATGGTTGATTTTTTGGGATCAATACCAACAGCTAGGTTATCCATAGCTACTTCTCTGACATTTTTTCTAACCTTTTCTGGATCAGAAAAATTATCAGTTAAGGCCTGAACATCGGCTACCATAATATATGTTTCGTAGTCTTTTTGTAATTTAACTCGATTCAAAAGAGAACCAAATAAATGGCCAATATGTAATTGTCCGGTTGGACGATCACCGGTAAGGATTATTTTTTTCATGATTATTTTTTCTTAGAACTTTTTTTAGTGCTTTTTGGAGCTTCTTCGCTGTCTTCGTCTTTTCGGCTTTTTTTGGACATAAAATAGTCCATGGCTCTTTCAGCTAATTTTCCGAAAAGAAAAAGATAAGAACTGCTTTGTTTGATTTTGTCTTGGATTAATTCCATTAATCCTTCAACTTTATCAACCCCTTTTTCAATTTGAGCGCTAACCTTGTTTACTCTTCTTAGGTTGGCGATTAAATAAAAGAGAGCGACACATAAGAATATGGCTACCACTAAAACGGCAGCTGAGACTGAGATATTTAAAATATCTCGACTGTTTTCAAACATATTTTTTTAATTAATTTTTTATGTTTAAATTATTAGAAATTTCTAATTTGAGCAGAGAATTTTTCTTCCAAGTGTTTGATCAATTTAGCAACGATTTCTTCAACCTCTTCACCGCTTAAAGTTTTTTCTTCTGATTGAAAGCTCAAGTGGAAGGCTAAGCTCTTTTTTCCGTTTTCTAAATTTTGTCCAGAATAAACATCAAACAAATCAACTTTTTTTATTAATTCGTGAAAATTGTTCAACTCCTTGCTAATATCATTATATGATATTTTTTCATTAATTACAAAGGCTAGATCACGATTCACAGCTGGAAATTTGGAGATGCCTTGGTATTTATCATTTTTTAATTTAGTAATAACTAGTAATAATGTTTTTAAATCAATTTCACAAGAGGCTACTTCCATTTTTATACCATTCTTATTTAAAATATTTTTTTCTATTTTTGCTAAGAAGCCAATTTCTCTCCCACCCATAACGATCAAACATTTTTCATTTTTATCAGCCCAATTGATTATAGTTTCACTGCCCAAAAATTCAGCTTCTTGTCCTTGGCTTAAATCGTGTAATAGGTTGAAGGCAATATTTTTTAAGTCAGTAAACACCTGACCTTTTTTATCCCCCAAGATTAGGCCTAATTTTTTTTCTTGGTAGGGCAGACTTTCACTCATTTTTTCGTCTTTATTTGGACCGCCGGGGGCATTAAGAAAAATATTTCCTATTTCAAATAAGGCTAATTTTTCGTATTTAGCTTGGTTGGTTTTAATATTGGAAACCAAATTAGTGGTTAAAGTTTGACGTAAAAGAGAACTTTGTTTGGAAAGAGGATTCAATAATTTGATATATGGCTTGGAATCTAATTCTAATTTGTCCAATTGTTCTTCGCTAACAAAAGAATAATTATATACTTCATTCATTTTGAAGGAACAGCTTAAAATATTTTTTATTTTTTTTATCAACTCCATCTCAGGATCTTGTTCGGGTGGCAGAATACTGCTTTCTGGTAAATTAATATTAATATTATTATAACCGTAAATTCTAACAATTTCTTCGATTAAATCTTGTTTAATTTTTAAATCTTTTTGTCTCCATGAAGGAATGCTGATATTTAAAACATCCCCCTTTTTTTCTTTAATTATCAAACCCAAGCTTTCTAAAATGCTTTCAATTTTTTTATCTTCTATTTTTTGTCCAATAATTTTTTCAGCCCAATTTAAATCTAGAGCTATAATTTGCTCTTCATTTTTAAAATCACCCAATTCCAGTATTTCATAATTAAAATTAGCTTGAGGACAAAGTTTTTTTACTAATTCAGCCATTTTTTTGATAGCTAAATCACAGTAATTTGGGTCTAAAGATTTTTCAAAGCGCATTACAGCGTCGCTCCTGATACCTAGTCTTTGGGCAGTTTTTCTAACAGAAACAGCATCAAAATTGGCTGATTCTATAATTATACTAGAAGTAGTATTGTTTATTTGACTGCTTTTCCCACCCATAATTCCAGCGATGGCTAAGCTTTCTTTGTCGCTACAAATCATCAAATCTTCATCGTCCAAAATTCTTTCTTTATCATCTAGCGTGATAAACTTTTCCCCCTTGTCGGCTTTGCGAACTGATATTTTTTTAATATTTTCGGCATCAAAGGCGTGCAATGGTTGTCCCAACTCTATCATTACATAGTTACTAGCATCAACAATGTTATTTATAGGATTGATGCCAAGGGAATTTAATTCATTTTTCAACCAAGCGGGGGATTCTTCTATTTTTACATTATCAATTTTTAGGGCTAGATAACGACGACATAAATTTTTAGCTTTAATATCAACTGTAATATTTTCACTTTTTTTGTTTTTTGTTTCCTTAACCTTTTTAATTTTAATTTCCTTTACTTCGTAATTACTTAATTTTTTATTAAACAAAACACTTAATTCTCTGGCTAGTCCATAATGTCCCCACAAATCGGGGCGGTTGGATAATGATTTATTATCTACCTCCAAAATAATATTATCCAAATTTAAATATTTAGCGAAGTCTTGACCTACTTTAGCTTTCTCATCTAAAATCATAATTCCACTATGATCATCGCCCAAACCTAATTCATCGGGTGCGCAAAGCATACCAAAAGATTCTTCACCTCTAATTTCAGCTTTTTTAATTTCAAAACCTTCGCCCAAGACGGCGCCAATTTTAGCTAAGGGAACCAATTGTCCTACAGCAATATTTGGTGCGCCACACACAATTTTTAAAGGTTCTTTTTCTCCAGCATCAACTAGAGCTATTTGCAATTTATCGGCCTGAGGGTGTTTTTTTACTTCTAAAATTTTAGCAACGACAACATTATTGAAACGTTCTTGAGGATTAATAATTTTTTCTACTTCTACGGTGTGAGCAGTCAATTTATCTCTAATTTCTTCAGGAGAAATATTAGAGAGGTTAACAAATTGTTTTAGTATATTTAATGATACATTCATATTTTTAGTATAAATTAAAATTGATCTAAGAAGCGTTTATCACCGCTATTAAAAAGTCTAACGTCATCAATGTTGTATTTCAACATTACTAGACGATCTAAACCAAAGCCAAAGGCAAAACCGGAGTATTCTTCAGGATCAATTCCACCACTTCTAAGAACTTCAGGATGAATCATTCCGCAACCTAGAATTTCCAACCAACCACTATGTTTGCAAACTCGGCAACCTTTTCCGCCACACAAGAAGCAAGTATATTCTCCGTTGCTACCTGGTTCTACAAAAGGGTAATGTTTGGGCCTCATTCTAAGTTCAGTATTTGGCCCGTATAATTTTTTGCCAATTAATTCTAAAACACCTTTTAAGTGAGAAAAATTGATATTTTTATCAATTATCATTCCTTCAACTTGGTAGAAGGTGTGTTCATGACGAGCGTCAGTAGCCTCATTTCTAAAACATCTTCCAGGGACCAAAACTTTTAAAGGGGCTCCATATTTTTTCATGGCCCTAATTTGCATAGGAGAGGTGTGAGTACGCATAATCATATCGTATTCTCCATCCTTGTTTTTCTTATCAACAAAAAAAGTGTCTTGCATTTCTCTGGCCGGGTGGTGCTTGGGAAAATTTAGGGCTGTAAAATTATAATAATCACTTTCCAACTCTGGTCCATCTAGAATTACAAAACCCATGGAAATAAATAATTCTTCAATTTCTTGCATTACTTGGGTTGTGGGATGAAGATGACCTTTTTCTTCCAATTTTCCAGGTAGACTAGGGTCAAAATATACTTTTTTATTATTATCATTTTCCAATTTGTTCTTGAAGGAAGTGATTTGTTCGTTCATTTCTTGTTTGATAGAATTAGCTAAAAATCCAACTTCTTTTTTTAGGTCCTCGCTTAAATCTTTAATATCTTTCAACATTAAATTGAAGTCGCTTTTGCGATTTAAATAAGTTTCTTCCAGATTTTTCAAAGACTCCAAGTCTTTCACTTCGTTTATTTTTTTGAGAAACTCGTCTTTGATTTGATTTAATTTATTTTTCATATATTTATTTAAATAGATTTTTTTTCGTTGATTAAAATATATTCAATTATTGATAAAATAATTATTAAGAGAGAAATGTTGAGCCAGGAAAAAATGTTTTGCGCTAACATGAATAAAATAGCGATTATTAAAAAGGAAAAAAGGAATGATTGGCGTGAAGCGGACTTTAGTGAATAGAAGGCCAAGCTTTTGTGGAATATTTTTTGTCGAACAATGAAGCCAATAATAGTAAATAATCCGCTTAGTGATAAGAATAGGGCAAAATAGAATAAAGAAAAGATTAGCCAGCTGTTTGTTTCGGGGCTAGTAAAATTTAAAAGAAAGACAAAAATCGCCCACGACAACAAGCTGGCTCCGGTCATGGCCAATAAATAATTTTTTAAACTCATATAATATATTTAATTAATTTTGTTTTAATTTTTCTAATTCACTTTTGCTTTTAGCTAAGCGCTCCTTTTCTTTTTGCACTAATTGTTGGGGCGCTTTACTAACAAATTCTTCATTATTTAGTTTATCTTGCAAAAATTGAATCATTTTTTCTAAACTTTCTATTTCTTTTTGTATTCTAATTTTTTCTTTTTCTTCATCGATAGCTCCAATCAAATAAATTTCAGTCTCAGCAATGGTAATTAAAATGTTTTTTTCTTGCGGTAATTCTTTACTACTAGAAATTATATCTAATTTTTCAATGCCTGTTTTTAAATTCTTGATTAGGTGCTCGTTGTTTTTGATAATTTCTGATTTTGGGCTAATTATTAGAGCCGATATTTTTTTATTTGGTTCTATTTTATTTTCAGCTCGAGCATTGCGAACAGAAATTATAATTTCTCTGATAAATTCAAAATCAATTAATTCAGTAGATGAATTATTGGTCTTAATTTCTGGCCAAGAAGAAACCATTAATAATTTTTCTTCTCCCAAATGCTCCCAAATAATCTCGGTGATGAAAGGGATAAAAGGGTGCCAAAGTTTTAAGATATTTTTTAAAATAAAGATTAATATCTTGTTATTGTTTTCGTCTTTTTCAAATTTTTTGGCTTCTAAATACCAATCAGCCAAATCGTTCCAAGTAAAGTCCTTTAAACTTTCTCCAGCTAGGGAAAATTTGTAGTCAGACATATTTTTTTCCACCTCTGCGGTTACTTTCTCCAATTTATTTAAAATCCATTTATCGCTCAAGCTCAATTTATTTTTGTCATAGTCATCACTTAGGGTTTTTTGATCGGAAATAATGAAGCGACTAATGTTCCATAGTTTATTTAAGAAGTTTCTACTACTTTCAATTTTTTCTTCGCTCATTTTCATATCATTTCCAGGGGTATTTCCAATAAGTAAAGATAGACGTAGAGCGTCGGTGCTAAATTGTTCGATAACATCAAGTGGGTCAATGCCATTGCCTTTTGATTTGCTCATTTTTTTGCCATGCTTGTCTAAAACCATGCCATTTAAATATACTTTTTCAAATGGAATTTCGTTCAAAGCAAAAATAGACATAATAATCATGCGGGAAATCCAAAGGGTAATTATTTCGTAGCCGGTTTCCAACATTTGAGTGGGGTGAAATTTTTTTAAGTCACCTAATTTTTGGCCGTTTTTAAAATTGTCTGGCCAACCCAAAGTTGAGAAAGTCCACATACCAGAAGAGAACCAAGTGTCTAGGGTGTCAGGATCTTGTTTCCAATTATTCCCGTCTGGTTTTTCTTCGCCAACATATATTTCTTCAGAATTGTCTTTATACCAAACTGGAATTTGATGACCAAACCAAATTTGACGACTAATACACCAATCATGAAGATTTGAAATCCAATCACAATATCTTTTAGTAAATCTTTCGGGGATAAAAGTAGTTTCTTTGTTTTGAGCAATTTCTAGAGCTCTTTCTTTCAGCGATTTATTTCCCAAACGAGCTAATTTTTTATCAACTGAAATAAACCACTGTTTAGATGGAAGCGGTTCAATGGCGCTATCACAACGATAACAAGTAGAAAGATTGTTATTAATTTCTTCTTCACTGATAATTAAATTATTTTCTTTTAATTTATTTACCACTAACTCTCTGGCTTCTAAAGCTTTGAGCCCAGAAAATTCTCCGAAGCCTTCGTGGATATTTCCGCCTTCATTTATAACCTTGATGCTAGATAATTCGTTTTTTATAGCCATTTGAGAATCAATCATGGAATGGGCTGGCGTCACACCCAAAGCTCCTGTACCAAAATCCATTTCCACACTGATATCAGCTATTATTTTTATTTCTAATTCTTGGCCACAAAAATTGGCTTTTAGTGTTTGACCAACATATTGCTTGTATCTTTCGTCTCTAGGATTAACAGCAATGGCAGTGTCGCCCAATTTGGTTTCTGGTCTAGTGGTAGAAATAGCGATTGGAAA
The DNA here is from genome assembly GCA_964472595.1 of uncultured Gammaproteobacteria bacterium. Lineage (GTDB taxonomy): Bacteria > Patescibacteriota > Patescibacteriia > Patescibacteriales > UBA12465. The sequence goes on from CAYYLI010000018.1 coordinate 7,429, forward strand.
ATTGGCGTCGTATTTGAAGGTATATAGAACAGCTTTTTGATCCTTGTATTCTAATTCGTCATCAGCTAAAGTAGATTTGCAACGAGGACACCAATTAACAACTCTTTCACCACGATAAATAATTCCTTCGTTGTACATATCGCTAAACATTTTAACAACAGCTTTTTTTCTTTGTTCATCTAAAGTAAAGGCTTGGCGACTCCAATCAATAGAGGCCCCCATTTTTCTAGCTTGTTTTAAAATGGTTCCTTGAGTTTCAGATAAAAACTCCCAAACTTTTTTTAAAAATTCTTCTTTACCTAAATCATGTCGACTTTTACCAGTTTCCTTGAATAATCTTTTTTCAACTACATTTTGGGTGGCAATAGCAGCGTGATCAGTTCCGGGAATCCATAAAGTGCGATAACCTTTCAAGCGATGGTATCTAATAAATAAATCCTCAATAGTTATAACTGAGGCATGACCAATATGTAATTTGTCGGTGATATTTGGTGGAGGAAGAACCATGCTGTAATTGGGTGCATTTTCTGGCAAATCTAAATTATCAGGATTAAAATAGCCTGAGTTTTCCCATTTTTGATACATCTTGTCTTCAAAGCTTTTTGCTTCGTAAATTTTGTCCATTTCCGGTCTCATATTTTTGATTTTTTCCTTATTTTTAGCTTATAAATTATAATAGTATATTATCAAAATTAATATGGTCGGTCAACTAGCTTATTGACTATTTTTCTAAATAAATATATAGTATTTAGTTAACATTTTAATACTGAAAAATGAATGTAAATCACCAATTTTTTAATCTAATTAAAAAGTCTAAAAATATCCTAATAAGTTTTCCCACTGACTGGAATGGCGACGCTATTTCCAGCTCTTTGGCGTTGGCTTTGTATTTGAAAAAAAATGGGAAAAACGTGGAAATTGGGGCTGAGAGAAATAGTGAGCGCAATAATTTTAGCACTCCGCTAGATTCCTTTAAATTTCTACCAGCATTTTCTGAAATTAAAACATCTTTGGAAAATTTATTAAAATTTGTTGTTTCGGTTGATTTAAAAAATGCTACTGTTAGCCAGATTAAATACACGATTGAAAATAATTATCTTAATTTTATAATTTCTCCTAAAAGTGGATTTTTTAAATCAGAAGATATCAAGTCTAGCATGGAAGGTTTTAAATATGACTTAATTATTACAATTGCTAGTCGTGATTTGGAATCTTTAGGTAGAATTTATGACAGTAATATCGATTTTTTCTATAAGACTGATATTATTAATATTGACAATAGCCCGGAAAATGAAGATTTTGGTCAAATTAATATTATTGATTTGAACGCAGTTTCTTGTTCCGAAATAATTTATAATTTAATTGATGCTGAAGAAAAAAATCATCTAATTGATGAAGATATTGCTACCTGTTTGTTGTCCGGAATAGTTTTTAAAACTAAAAGTTTTAAGACTTCAAATTTAACTCCTAAAACTTTGCAAATAAGCTCACGTTTGATTGAGTTGGGAGCTCGACGTGAAGAAATAGTAGCTAATTTATATCGTTCTCGCAGTTTGAGCACTTTGAAGTTGTGGGGGCGAGTTTTAAATAATTTAAACTCTAGTAATGATAGCTCAGTTATTTGGTCAACTTTATTAAGAAATGATTTTGATGCCTCTTCGGCTAGCGAGGAAAATTTACAAGATGTAATTGATGAATTAATTTTGTCTATTCCTAGTGCTAAAGTTATCGCTTTATTTTATTCTAATAATGAAATTTTACTTCCCTCTGAAGATGAGTCGCCTGACAAAACAGCTGTAGTTTATAATGAAAAGACGGGCGATGTTTTTGCTACTAAAGTTTTGGTGTATTCTGTTAAAAATATTAACGCTCTAGATCTTCTCAAAGATCTTAATCCTTCAGGTGACCATCGTGTTGCCTATGCTCTTTCTTCTCGCCCTATAAAAGAAATCGAGCAAGAGATAATTTCCAATATTAAAAATTGTCTTGAAAAAATATTTTAATAATGTTAAAATTCTGCCATAGGCTTATCACGAGCTTATGACTTTTTTGGGTGTATAGCTCAGTTGGTTAGAGCGCTACGTCGACATCGTAGAGGTCTCCCGTTCGAGTCGGGATATACCCACCGATTTTTGTGTTTTTAATGGGCATATAGCTCAGCGGTTAGAGCACCGCCCTTATAAGGCGGGGGTCGACGGTTCAAATCCATCTATGCCCACACTATGTTAAATTTTTTTAAAAAAAATCGAGACAATTATTACAAAATTTCTCCAGCAGGAGGTGGGGAAGATTTTTCTTATAATTGGCCCCAAGAAGAATTATCTGAGGGTCAGCTTTTGGTTGATGTTTATGAAACATCAGCTAATATTATAGTAAAATCAACCATTTCTGGGGTAAAACCAGAAAATTTATCAATTTCTTTGCACCGTGATATTTTAACTATCAAGGGGAAAAGAGAGGCTGATGTTTTATTGCAAGAAGCTAAATGTTTATTGCAAGAATGTTATTTCGGTTCTTTTTCGCGCAGTATTATTTTGCCGGAAGAAGTTGATAACAAAAAAATGCAAGCCACTTTGGAAAATGGAGTTTTGACTATTATTTTGGAAAAAATTTATAAGAGTAGTCAAATAAAAATAAAAATTAAGTCTTAAACCTATATGGAAGTAAGTTTGGAGTTGATCGGCTTTCATGGCGATGGTGTTATTTTACGTGATTCTAGCGGGCGTGATATTTTGTGGCCACAAGATTCTTTTCCTGAAAATATACAAATTGGTGATCGGGTTAATTTTTTATTGAGTGCCTCAAGTTTGGATGAAGAAAGAAGAAAACAAAACGCCAAAGATATTTTAAATGAATTGATAAATACTAATAATTAAAAATATGTCGCAGGAGACAAAATTAAGATTAGATAAGGAAAAATTTTTATCTAGTTTAAAAAAAATATCAATAATAACCTTTTCAGCAATTTTAGTATTGCTCATTTTTTTATTATTGACTTATGTATTTTTTGAAAAAAAGTTTGACAATCGTATTTATCCCAATGTCTTTTTAGCTAATATTGATTTGTCAGGTCTGAGTCGAGATGAGGCCCAAATATTAATTGACAAAAAGATAAATGATTTTGAAGGTCAGGGGATAAAAATTAAATTAAATAATAAGGAAATGATTTGGTATAATTTGTCTTCAGCTTTTGACCCAGATTTAGCGGTTTTGCCTTTAGTTTATAACACAGCCGATATTTCTAGCCAAGCTTATTTAGTAGCTCGAGATGGTTCTTATTTAGAAATTTTTAATAAAATAAAATCTTTCTTCTTTAAAACAGAGCTACCTTTGGAGTTTGATCTGGACAAAGAGGAATTAAAAAAAATAATTAAAGAAAACTTTTCTGATCAAGAAAGCCCAGTTAAAGAAACTTCTTTGGTTTTCGAAAAGAAGTTTGTTAATTCTAAAGAACAAATAGTTTTTTCAGTCCAAGCTGGTCAAACTGGTTATGAAATTGATTATGATTTATTTTTTTCCGAACTTCAAAGCCGGCTAGCTTCTCTGGATAGTTCTGATATCAATTTAAAAATTATTAATAAAAAACCACAAATTAATCTGTCAGATGTCAGTCTAGCACCACAAAAAGCCCAAGAAATAATAGATTTGGCGCCGTTGAAATTAATTAGTGCTGAAAAGAAAAAAACATTTACAATTGAGGCCCTTGATTTGGCTAATTGGTTAAAGATAAAAGAAGATTTGAGTGTGGGTTTGGATGAGGAAAAAATAGAATTATATTTTACTGAAAAAATTGCTCCACAAATTAATCAAGAAGCTTTACAGCCTAAGATAGAATTAAAAGGAGAAAGAGTTTCAATTTTTGAGCCAGGACGTGATGGTCTAGTTTTAGATGCTCAGGCTAGTATTTTAGCGATAGAAGAGGCTATTGCAATTAAAGATTTAAGTCAGGTTGCTCTAGCAACTCAAGTAGAAAAAATTGAAAAAATTAGTGGTTCTAATGAACTGGGTATTTTTGAATTAATTGGTAGTGGGCATTCTAATTTTGTTGGATCTTCAGCTAATCGTCGTCATAATATCAGAACAGGAGCTAGTAAATTGCATGGACTAATCATAAAGCCCGGCGAAGAATTTTCTTTAGTTAATGCTTTGGGCAAGGTTGATGGTAGTACCGGTTATCTGGAAGAATTAGTTATCAAAGGAAACAAAACAATACCAGAATATGGCGGTGGCTTATGCCAAATTGCAACCACTATGTTTAGGGCAGCACTAGGTACAGGACTTCCAATTACTGAGAGAAGAAATCATTCTTATCGAGTTTCTTATTACGAACCAGCTGGTACTGACGCCACCATTTATACACCACGACCAGATTTAAAATTTAGAAATGATACTGGTAATAATATTTTGATTCAAGCTCGTTTTGAGGGTTATAATGATATTTATTTTGATTTTTGGGGTAAGTCTGATGGCCGAACAGCCACCACCACTTATCCAGTTATATATAATATTGTAAAACCAGGGCCAACTCAAATTATTGAAACCACAGAATTAAAACCAGGTGAAAAAAAATGTACCGAAAAAGCGCATTCCGGAGCTGACGCTTATTTTGACTATACCGTTATCTATAATCAAGGAAAAGAAAATGAGAATAAAGTTGAAACAAGGTTTTCTTCGAAATATGTTCCTTGGCGAGAAGTGTGCTTGCTTGGTGTTGCTCCTAAGGAAGAAACAGCTTCTTC
>CAYYLI010000019.1:0-12152 GCA_964472595.1 uncultured Gammaproteobacteria bacterium
ATGCCCAAGTGGAACTTACTATGCTTGGGGAAAATGCCCAACAGAAACAAGACCAGCAACCTATCCACACATGTACGAAACTAGATCTTATGGTTGTTGTTGCAAAGGTGCAACCGGAAAAACCATAGTTAAGCCAGTAGACATAAACCCCTTAGGGAAACTTAATATAAAAATCCCGGGAATAGACAAACTAGCAGAAAAACATCCAGCTACCTGCTCCACAGACTCAGATGGAAAAACTAGTTGTTCAATACCTTGGATAGCAATATATATTAAAGCTATTTATAATTATTTCTTATACATCGGAGGAATAGTGGCTGTTATTGCCTTAATGATTGGAGGTATTATCTGGCTAGTATCAGCTGGAAACGCTTCTCGTATTTCTGAGGCCAAATCTTGGATAATCGGTAGTATCACTGGTATCGTAATTTTACTATCATCCTATGTTTTACTTTATCAAATAAACCCTAAATTAACTGAATTTAAATCTATGGAATTAAAGACCATAGACCCTATCATAGCTGAAGCCGAAGAAACTGCTCCAGTCGATTATAGTGGAGCAAATATTACTCCATCAAACCAATGGGTGTCGCTTTCAGTCCATTCAAATATAATAAATAACGCTGTTGGAAAAACAAACCCTAAATTAGCTAACGCCATCATTAAAGCAGCTGATTGCATGAAGGCATATAATTATAAAATAGAAGTAACATCACTATCCAGAACTATTGACAGTCAAATAAAAATTTATGGAGAAAATTACACACACGAACCGAATAAATGTGGTACATTAAAAAAAGATAAAAATATAGCTTGTTGCCCTTACCCAACTGGAACAAAACTTTGTCCGCACACCTCAGGCAATGCTGCTGATTTGTGGGGTATAAACGAAAAAGGCCTGAGAAGTCATACTGCTCAAGCCCAACTACAGAGTTGTATGTTTGAAAATGGCGCCTGTTTATTAAATACCGAGTGTTGGCATTTTGAATTACCGGCTCTAAGCGATATTTGTACACAGAATAAAAACACCAACGGTGCTTCCTGCCAAAAATTAGCAAAATAAAAATTATTCACCCTTATCCATAGCTTCATTAGCCAACTTATCAGCCTCACTGTTATATTCACGATAAACATGAGTAAAAGAAATCTTGGAAAAACTAAGAGACAAATTATATACTTGTAAAAACAAAGGTGCTAAATCTTTGTTTTTTACTTTATACTCACGATTTAATTGTTTAACTACCAGCTCGCTATCCATAAAAACGTCCACTTCTTTAGCCCCCAAGTCTTTAGCTTTTTTTAGAGCCTCAATTAAAGCCTGATACTCCGCTTGATTATTGGTAGCAATACCTAAATACTGAGAAATCTCAGCTATTTTTTCCTGAGCCTCATTATACAAAACTGCTCCGATACCTGCCGGACCAGGATTTCCCCGCGCCCCACCATCAGTATAAATTATAAGCTTATTATTTTTCATATTTTAATTTTTAATATCAATAATTTTTAACTGAATATCTCTTCGACCATTAAACTCATTAAACTCCAAAGAATAAACCACATCAACATTATCAGAAATATTTAGATGAGCTAATTTTTCTCCACCACCAAAAGAAACTCCCCAAAAACTTCTTAGATCTTTATCATTATGATTAAGAAACTTTATTTTAATATGTTGATTGTCAAAACCCATTCTCACAATATCAATAATTTTCACATTATAAGTAACAAATTTAGGTGAAGGATTGCTTTGACCAAAAGGAGCTAATTTATTTATCCTTTCTAAAAATTCATCATCAATATCAGAAAACGATAGCTCTAAATCAATTTTTAATTTAGGAAATAATTCAACTTTAGCTAATTTTTTTTCAGCTATTTGTCCCATCTTTTCCATAAACTTTTTTGTCTGCTCTTCTCCTTGAGTAGAAAAGCCACCCGCCATAGGATGTCCGCCATATTTATACAAAAATTCCTTACTTTCCTCTAATGACTCCACCATATTAAATTCTTCTACACTGCGACCACTACCTTTATACAAAGCATACTCTTGGCCATCTTCGCCCACAGCAGTTTCTTCGGTTTTAACAATTACTAAAACGGGACGATAATATTTTTCTGTTAATTTTCCAGCCACCAATCCAATAACACCCTCACTCCAAGAATGATCAGAAAAATTTGAAACTACAATTAACTTTGGTAAATTTTCTGGATCAATTTGACTCTCGGCCGAAGATAAAACTTCTTCCGTAATCTTTTGTCTCTCCGTATTTTTATTATTTAAGTCCTGCGCCAAAGCCTCGGCTTCAGATTGGTCTTTGGAAATTAATAAATTCAAAGCTGAGTTGGCATGCTTAATTCTGCTAGCAGCATTTAAACGAGGGCCTAATTGAAAGCCAACATTAAAAGAATTTAATTCTCTAGTTAAACCAGAAATTTTCACTAATTCTAATAAACCAAAACGTTTGCTATTATTTAAAACCTTTAAACCTTCTTTCACTAATAATCTATTTTCTCCGATTAGTGGAACCATATCAGTAATACTACCAATAGCCACTAAATCCAAGCTTCGCCAAATTAAAACATCTTTGTGTTCATCGCTTAATTTGGATTTAGCAATTAAAGCTGAGGCTAATTTAAAAGCCACTCCAACCCCGGCCAAATACCTAAACGGGTAACCAGAGGTTTCACTAGAAGGATTAATTATCAGACATTCTGGTAAAGAGTTTTCTCCTTCTGGATAGGCATGATGATCAGTGATAATAACATCCAAACCTAAACTCTTGGCATAGGCCACCTCTTCTTTGTTTCTAATTCCGTTGTCAACTGTAATTATTAAACTAAAACCAGCATTTTTAATTTCATCAATTGCCAACTTATTTAAACCATAACCTTCACTAATTCTATCTGGTAAATAAAAATCAACTTGAGCTTTAAATATTTGTAGAATATCAAAAAGTAAAGCTGAAGAGGTTACTCCATCAGCATCATAATCACCATAGATCATTATTTTTTTTGAGTTCTTAACATGAGAAATAATTAAATCAACTGCCTTATCCATGTCCTTGAAAAGAAAGGGATCAATAAATTCAATATCCTCTTTATTTAAAAACCATTTTAAATCTTCTGGCTTCTCAATTTTTCTATTATACAAAAGCTGAAGAATAAAAGGATTAATATTCTCCCCCTGCTCCAAGAAACTAGCCGGAGCTTTTTCATATACTTGCCAAATTTTTTTCATATAGTTAAAAAATTGAGGCAATCAAAGAAAAAGCCACCATCGAAAATATAACCACCAAGGAAACTAAGGCCCAGGCAATTTTCATTATTCGTTTTTTTGTTTTCTTTCTCATTTTTATGTCAATTATTTTTTTAATATTTTTACAAAAGTATCTGGCGGAATATCAACACTACCCTTTCCAGCCGTCATCATCTTCTTTTTTCCTTTTTTCTGTTTTTCCAATAATTTTCTTTTTCGAGAAACATCACCACCATATAATTTAGCAGTAACATCTTTACGCATCGCAGCTAATCTTTCAGCAGCAATCACCTTACCTCCAATCGCTGCTTGGATTTTTAAAACAAACATTTGTTTTGATAATGATTCTTTTAGAATATTCACAATTTCTTTACCGCGACGGAAAGCTTCATCTCGATAAACAATAACCGCCAAAGCTTCAATTGCCTCCTCGGCCACCAAAATATCCATTTTAACCACGTCAGCCTCACGATAATCTAAATAATCATAATTGATAGAAGCATAACCAGCACTAATACTTTTTATTTTATCATAAAAATCAGTCAAAATAGCCGACATTGGGATATCATAATGAAGTAAAACTCTTTGTTCATCAGTTCCAGAAGAAATAAACTCAGTATTTTTATAAACACCTCTTTTTTCTTGAGCAAGTTGCATAATTCCTCCCATATACTCTTTGGGCGAAATAATATCAAGCGCTACCCAAGGTTCTTCAATTTTTAAAATTTCAGTGGGATCAGGTAATCTTTGTGGAGTTCTAATAATGGTTTCTTCCCCGTTCTTCTTATACACCCTATAAGCTACACTCGGGATAGTAACTATTAAATCTAAATTATATTCTCGACGTAATCTTTCTTGAAAAATTTCCAAATGGAGTAGACCTAAAAATCCACAACGAAAACCAAATCCCAAAGCATCTGATCTTTCTGGCTCAAAAACTAAAGCGCTATCATTTAATTTCAGTTTATCCATAGCCTCGCGCAAATCTTCCAAATCATTACCTTCTCTAGGAAAAATTCCAGCAAAAACCATTGGCTTTACCTCCTTGTAACCAGCTAATGGTTCTGGTAATTCTTGATTTAAAATTGTTACAGTGTCACCCACGCGACACTCACCCACCTCTTTAAAACCAGTAACAATATATCCGATACCGCCTCTTTCTAAAGCTCCCGTAGAAAAATAATCGGGTTTAAATACTCCGATATCCAAAACTTCACTTTCAGCTTTAGTAGCCATTAATTTAATTTTATCACCCTTTTTGATAGTTCCATCAAAAACTCTAACATAAGCCACCACCCCTTTATACTCATCATATTTGGAATCAAATATCAAAGCGCGACTAGTACTAACTTTAGAATTACGTGGCGGATTTCCTTTATCAATAACAGCTTGTAAAATCTTTTCAACACCCTCCCCTGTTTTACCTGAAGCTGCTAAAATTTCATCTTCACTACAACCTAATAATTTTACAATTTCTCTTTTAGTTTTTTCAGGATTAGCTGCTGGCAAATCAATCTTATTCATAACTGGAATAATTGTTAGATCTTGCTCTAGAGCTAAATATAAATTAGCTAGAGTTTGGGCTTGAATTCCTTGGGTACAATCAACTAACAACACTGCTGTTTCAACAGCTGCTAAAGAGCGAGAAACTTCATACGAAAAATCAACGTGACCGGGAGTATCAATCAAGTTCATTTGATAATCCTGATATTTCATAGTAACTGGCTGAAGCTTGATAGTAATACCGCGCTCGCGCTCAATATCCATGCCGTCCAGGATTTGATCTTTCATTTTTCTCTTATCAACAGCGCCCGTTATTTCCAACATGCGATCAGCTAGAGTAGATTTACCATGATCAATATGGGCAATGATACAAAAATTTCTAATTTTATCAGACATATTATCTATAAACACCTTTAATTTTAAATCAATTTAGTGCTTTTACTTTACTTTATTATTACAATTAAATCAAGAAACTATAATCCTCGGGCCTCACTTTGATCACCAATTTCCTCTTCCTTCTTAATTTTAGCGCCAAAAGGCATCTTTTTCTTAATAATTTGTAATAATTCTATCATTTCTTCACTCTTCATAAAATAACATAACAAGAAATATACTCCCAAGCCAAAAATTCCAGCTACAGCTCCCTGACTTAAAACCCCCCAAAAAGTAGTCATATCAATAAAAGGCCAAATAATAGCTTTTCCGGCCTGAATAAAAAAACCACTAACCAAGGCTGCTGCCGAAAATTTTAAAACTGAAATGATAATTTTTCTCTGGTCCAAATCCCCCATTTCAAAATACAACCACAACCATAAAAACATAAAATTCAAAATGCTAGACAAAGAAAAGGCTAAAGCTAATCCAGCCACTCCCATTCTCTTTCCCAAAAACAAGGATAAAAAAATATTAATTACCACAATTACCAAACCAATAAAAAATGGGGTTTTGGAATTCTGCCGAGCATAAAAAACTCTGGTCAGAAGTGGAATGGTGGCTTGAGCAAATAAACTCAAAGCAAAAAAGCCCAGAGAATCAATAGTCAAAACTGTATCGCGCCAAGAAAATTCACCCGTTCCTAAAATAACACGAATAAGTTGCGCCCTTAGGGTAATTAATAAAACAGTAGAAGGAATTATAAAAAATAAAATTTGCCTTAAGGCATAAGACAAATTATTAATTAATTTTTCTTTATCAAAAGCGGCGGCCGACAAAGCTGGAAAAGCAGCAATAGCAAAAGAAATGCCAAAAATACCAATAGGAAATGATTGTAAATTATTGGCAAAATTAAAAATAGCCAAAGAACCAACAGCCAAGGTAGAAGCAATAATTGTTACCACCACTAAATTAATTTGAGAAATAGCCAAACTTAGAGTTCGAGGTAACATCATCTTGGCTATTATCAAAAAATTTTTATCTTTGAAATTAACAATAGCCCTCCATCTAAAACCCAAAATTCTAACCGGTGGAATTTGAATAAGCATGTGCATAAAAGCGCCAATAACCACACCCCAAGCCAAACCAGAAATTCCCATAACTGGCACCAAAAACAAAGCACCAATAATAATCCCAATATTATAAAAAATAGGAGCTAAAGAAAAAATTAAAAAATTTCTGAAAGACTGCAAGATGCCACCCAACAAACTAGAGATACCCAAAAAGATGGGCGACAAAAACATTATGCGAGTCAAAACAATGGTAGTAGAACTCATTTCTGCAGAAAACCCAGGAGCAATTAATCTTATTAATTGGGGCGCTAGCAAAAATCCGATTATTGAACAAAGACCCAAAACAATAATTAAAATATTTAAAATATTACTTACCAAATTCCAAGCCTCTTTATTCTCGCCCTCCTTATAGCAATAATAACAATCATCAACACTACTTTTCATTTTTTTAATTAAAGCAGAAAAGACTGGAATAAAACCGGCCGACAAAGCACCTAAAATTAATAAATTGTATAGTAAATCAGGAATACGAAAAGCAGTATAATAAGCATCAAGTATTTCACCAGCTCCAAATTCTCCCGCTAAAATACGATCTCGAAAAACCCCTAAAATTCTAGAAATTAGAGAAAAAACACCAACTAAAATAGCGGCCGCACCAATATTTTTAGTTCTTCTTTTTAAAAGGTTTTTGAAATATAATATCATAATAAAAATAAATTACTTTTTCTTAAAATAAAATAGGGAGAACATGCTGAACAAAAATAATAATAACAAAATATTAAAATTAAAGTAAGCCTGAAGGATGTCAGGGAAAATTATTTCTAACAACAAAAACACAGCCAAGCAAGAGGCTAAAAAACAAAAAATTTCTCGACTTAAAATATCTTTTTTTATCATTTTATTTTTTAAAAATAGATTTTAATTTAGAAAACAGCGTTCGGCCCTCTAAATCAACTTCAATTTTTTCTATTTCGATATATCTACTTTCATTTAAACTATTTAAAAATGGGGCTGACAACAAAAAGCGATAACCATCTTTATCGTGCAGAGATTTGCTTAAATCAAATTCAATTTCAGTCTCCTGGTAATTAGCAATAATATAATTATAGTTAGCTAAATTAGTATCAGCTTCCAATTTTTCCGGCAAAGGGTTAAAAAAAGCTATTTCTGAAAAAGCAAATAAGCCAGTATTCTCTAAAAGTAAACCACAAGAATTGCTTTCTATTTTATTTAATTTATTTTTATTTGGCGCTAGGGAAAAATTGAATTGTTGATATATTTTATCAATTAAAATATTTTCTGAGCCAACTTTAAGCTCACCCAAGCAATCAGAATCTACACTTTTGATACGAAAATTATTTTTATTGGAATAAAGAGTGAAGCCATTAGTCAAACCATCTAGCCAAACTCGATTTAAGAAACTTATTTTATTTAAATCAGTCTCTATTTTTTTGCTAATAACATTGTCAGAGGTTTTTATTTCCACCTTATAAGCTCCAGCGGGTAAATTAGGTAAATTTAACTCATATTTTTTGGTCTCGCCTCTTTTAACTTCTATTAAATCAGAAAAAATAGCTTCATTTTGGTAATAAACAAAAAGATTGACCAACTCTAAATCAGATTTATTATTTAAAATTTCTTTTACAGCCCAAGAAAAATCAATTGCTAAAGGTTCGTTATGAACATAAGTATAAAAAACATGAGAGCCACGCAAATTTTGCAAAACAGTTTTTATATCATAATGAAAATAACCAGTAGAGCTTACTCCATTTTGAGAAAAAGAATCTATGATTTTAAAATTATAAGCCGGAGAATAATTATAGAATAAAGCCTCCCTATAATTTCCCTTATCTAAAAATTCTTGAGCGCTAGAAAATTGCTCGACGCTTTTTCTTTGGGCAAAAAATAAATTTTCTTCTCGAGAAATATTAAAATCTTCACTATTTTTTAATTGTTCTAAAGCGCTATTAAAAATTGGTTTTAAATCATAGTGCCAATTTTCTTTATCCACTAAAACACCAGCCTCAAAATTTAAATACTCGTTTGTTTTTTCCAGTTCTGGGCTCAAAAGATATTTGATCTTTAGTTTAGCTTTAGAAAAAGTACGAGGAGTTTTTAAATAAAAATAAACTGGATCACCAATAATTTTATTATTATCAAATAAGCGATCAACTGGACCCAATTTGTGGAAAAAACCCTTTCCACCTAATAAATTATAGTAATTTTTAGAGAAATTTTGACTATAACTAATCTTTCCGAAGGGAACTACGTAAAAATAAGCCAAAATTATTATGACCACAATTAAAAACGAGTATAAAAAAAATCTAAGCTTTCTCATGCTTAGATTATGGCATATTTTAAGAAAAAAACAAAGACTGATTAACGACAATTTTGCTTAATTATATCCATTATTTTGTCATATTCTTTGGAATTAACGATAAGACCGCAGGTAACCCCCTTATCGGTTTTTAAATTTTCCATATAATCAATAAATTTTTGATGCTTGAAGTCTTGTAGCATTTTTTTAATATTAGAAACTCTTCGTAAAACTCCCATGCCCTGGTTCAGTTTATTGGCTCTTTCTTTTCGACCATAACGAAGGTATTCATTAACCTTTTGTTTTATTTTATCAAAATCTGAAGCATCATTTTTATCAGAAAAATTTCCATTAAAAGCAATGTCGCTGATAACCTTTTCTCTAAAATCATTAATAGTTCCGCGAATTATAGCCATGCTAGCATCATCAAAAATACGCCCTTTTTCTTTTTCCTTTCGCTCTTTATTCTTATTATCATAATAACGTTCGGATATTTTATATATTTCACCTGGGTCATCTCTTTCATATCCTGTTTCAGCTGGGAAAGTATTAATATTATTTAAAGCTTCTTCTTGGGCTTTTTGGCTAGCAATTAAATCAAGTTCTTTGTCTTGAGCAATAGCAAAAGCTTCCGAATTATCATTTTCTATATTTTCTATATTTTCTATATTTTTACTAATGTTTTCTTCTTTTTTATCAATATTTTCTTCAGGAAATTCAATATTAAGTTGATTAGGGTCGTATATTTTTTTTCGCATAATATTAACTTAATTTTTAACAAATATACTATAACATTTTTATTATAAAAAGTCAAACAAAATAATTATAAACTATTTATTACTAAATAAATTATCAACTTTTATTTTTAGAATCTTAGCAATATCCATGGCCAGTTTTAAAGAAGGATTATATTTACCCTGCTCCAAAAAAATAATAGTTTCACGCCTGACGCCAACTTTATCTGCTAATTCTTGCTGAGTTAAATTAAATTTTTGTCTTTGCTCTTTAATACTATTTGTCATATTTATTAAAATATTTAAATAAGAAAGCATTAAGCAACATCAAGAAGCAAACGCTAAAAGCTAAATACTGAGAAAGAATATATAAGACTGGATTTTTTTCTGACAAAGCCATTAAAATAAAAGTTCCAATCGCACCCAACCAAGAAAAAATATAAACGGCATAACGCGAAGCTTTGCCTGCGGTTTGATAGTCTCTTTCATCAACTAAAACATTAGGAGTCTTTAATTGTTTTTTACAATAATACATTCCGGCCATCGCGGTGCAAACAAATATGATTGGAAGCCAGTAGTTTTCTAGGGTTATAGAAACACTAATAGAAGCACTTAACAAAATAATAATAGCTAAACGACAAAATTTATAATTTTTTAAACTCATACTTTTTTATTAATTTTTAATGTTATATATTTATAACAATATCTATGTTATATTATTCTAACATTATTGTCAAGCCCTTTATTTTTAATTTACTTCTTCTCTTTTTTCAGGTATAGTAGAGTTTGTGATTAATAATTAAATTTAATATTATGGTAAACGTGCAAGAAATTTTTAACAAAATTAAAGAAAGACAAAAAGAACAAAAAACTCTCAGACAAATATACCGAGATGTGGTAGCTAATTCTCAAGAATACCAAAATATTTTAGAAGAATACGAAAGTATAAAGTTAAAAAAGAAAAAAATTGAAGAAAATTTAAAAAATGAATTACGCGAAGAGATGGACAAACTCTATTCTATCAAAACCGATATTGAATCTGAAAAAGAAATATTAAATCAAGCGGCTTTAACTAAAATATTAAGGGGAGAAAACATTGAAATAACGGATGAGTATAATAATAAATACGAACCAATATTTAATATCAGATTTAAAAAAATGTAAAATGGGTAAGAAAAGAAAACCTCTGGAAACAGAGGCTTTCTTGTTTTAAGTTGTTTTCTTGTTCTTTTGGCTAAACCAAAAAATAAAAATCCCAAGTCCTAAAATAATAGCACTTACTACCCATGAACTTGTAATTCCAAAACTTTTAGCTATTAGACCAGAAAAAAGTAATCCGGCCCCAGCACCAATTTTAGAAATCATAGATTCAAAAGAAAGCACCGTTGCTCTATTCTCACTATTTATCAAACTATTAACATAAGTTTTATACATGGGTTTAAAAAGCCCTCTGCCAAACTCATGAAATAATAAAAAGAAAGCGAAGAAATAGAAATTAGGTATAAGAGCACAAGCCAAAATTCCAACTAAGGTTATAATCTGAGAAAAAAAGATAGCTCTTTTTTGACAAATTATTTTTCTAGTCCACAATTTAGAAAATTGCGCTCCTAAATATAGAGCTACACAAATCAAGGAAAAAAATAATCCAGTTACTTTAGGAGAAAAGTTAAAACTTTCCTTTAATACTAAAGGCCAATACATATTTATAGCCTGTAGAGAAAAAGCCATCAACGCTGAAAATAAAGCTATGAGCATTAATTGCTTGTTCTTAAAACAATCTTTCATACTAGAATTAAAAAGATTTTTAAAACTTTTAATATTCTTTTTTGTTTCTTCACTAGCTGAAAAATTCACCTCCTTGAACAAAAAAATTGAAACTACTGCTAAAACAGCAAAACTTACACCACTCAAAAACCAAGGCCAAGCTAAGTTCTTTTCGGCTACCAAACCACCCAAAAAAGCACCTACCACCACAATTAATTGAGAAATTTCTCCTCGGCTAAAAACGCGAATAATACTTCCAGTATAATTAACTGATTTTAAAGAATCTACAACTAGAGCATCTAAAGCTCCAGAAATACAAGTAGCAGCTAGAGCGCCAACAATTTCGGCTCCCAAGCATTGCCAAAAACTTCCTGCTAAAAAATACCAAAAAAAGGAAAGAGAGTATAAACACAAGCCAACTATCACCGAAACTTTGCGACCAAAGAAATCAGCAATTAAACCAGTTGGCACCTCGAAAAGAAAAACAAAGACCATAAAAGATAAATTGATTAAATTCATCTCCAAGAGATCAAAGCCTTTACTGAGAAGAAACAATTGATAAGTTCCAAAAAAGAAACTCATTCCCAAACCATTTAATAAAGAAAAAATGGTAAAATTCCGAATAATTAATTTTGCATTCATAATAAAATAGTTTAAATTTTAATTGATTTTAAAGAACTGATTCTTGTTAAAAAACAAGGGCTATCTCCTTTCCTGGAGATAGCCCTTACAAATATATTTAAACTATTATTATGATTAACTTAATTATTTATTCATGATTTTAGTCTGATATTTATAAAACCCATCTCCACGATAGTGTAATTATCTTTGATCCAATCAAAAGATAACACCATGTTGGCGTGTTGATTGAAAGTTGGGTTGTTATAATTTCGAATTTTCATATCTATTTTTTAAATTAGACTAAATAGTCTACACTATAATATACGTTATTCAAGCTTTTATGTTACAAATAAAAAAGACCACTGCATAGTGATCTTTTATCTTTATAAAGACAATTAACAAATTGTCTTTTTTGCATATTCTTTATAGCTAGTCTTGTATTTTCTGCGAAGAACCTTTTCTTCCTTTTCGGCTCTCCTATATTGATTAGTTATATAAGCTATAAAAAAAACAAT